>DAORAG010000470.1:0-2598 GCA_035344095.1 Cyclobacteriaceae bacterium
CAGTCCGGTCAAATTCAAATGGAGCCTTAATAGTACCGTGAGCTTTACTCGCTTTCATCACGATTTCACCCTCAATTTTATTTCCACCAAAATCCAAAGCTGCATCCCCTGAACCACTGTTCACTGCGATGTTATACTTTGGGGAGGATGCAAGCAAAATTTCAGAATCACCTGAGCCAGAGCTGAAGCGGCTGTCCCCCTCAAGACTGATACCTCTGCTGTGAACAGTGCCGCTACCTGAGTTCGCCAAAAATTTTGCCTGGCTGTCCCTGATTCTCACGTCACCACTTCCACTGCTCACTGATAGTTCGCCTTTGCTACGGTAAATCTGTATGGTGCCGCTGCCAGTGTTTGCCTGAATCTCTCCGGCATAGTTTGTCAGTTCGATATCACCCGATCCGGTTGTACCCTTCACATCACCTTTCACGTTCTCCAGGGTAATTCCTCCGGAGCCTGATCGGGCATCTAAGTCGAACGCAACACCGCTAGCCGATAATGATCCTGACGCAGAAGAAAAAACCACTGATACTCCATCCGGAATTTGTACCGTCCAACTGGAACTACCGTGGCTCGATCCACTTCCAAAAAGTTCTTTCAGTGTAAGGTTATCACCAGTCTGGCTCATCTCGGGTTCAAAATTATCGGTGTAAGTGTGTTGTAAATTGACACTAACAGTTTGGCCTTGTGCCTTGGAAATTCGGCAGTCGCCAGATACCAATTTGATCCGTATCTCTTTAACTCCCGTGAAATTTTTATCCAGTTTTGTTTGGGCGAAAGCCCCGGTTGCCATTGCCAATACAAGCAAAGCAGAGGTAATTTTTTTCATCACTTTGAGGTTTTGTGTGCTATCTACCGGTCAATGACCATATGGTTACACAGAGGTTGCACAGGTGAGCAGTTGAACCTATAAATTTTTAAGAGAAATGCCGTTTTTGGTTTGAAGTTCCTTTTTTGAAGGAGGATGGGGTTGTTCCTTCCAGTTTCCGGAAAGCTTCGTTGAATGTGCTTTTAGAGTTGAATCCACACTTAAAGGCAATGGCCTCAATAGTGAACTTATGAAATGAAGGATCAAGCAATAATACCCTCGCTTTACTAATCCTGAATCGATTGATGTACTCGAAAAAATTGACTCCCAAATGAATATTCAATAGTTGAGACAGTCGATGCTCACTGATGTTTAGTCCGGAAGCTACCTCGACCATTTTTAGGTCCCGCTTGAGGTACAACTCTTTTTCTTCCATAAAGGATTGCAGGCGTTGCTTCAGCATGGCAACTTCTTCGTAGTCAATGTTTGAGTTAGCATATGGTTTGCCATTGCTGATCTTAATTCTGCCAACTACCTGAGCAAACAGGTAGATAAGGATAAGTGCGGTCACAACTCTGGTGGCCGTATCTAGATATATAATAAAGTCGAATCCTGATAAGCTGGTTGTCAGGAACCACGAGGCCCTGATAAATCCAAAAATGAGAAACGACAGAAGGAACAGCTGGTCAAGTCCCAATTTTGATGAAAGCAATAAAGAGACATCCCATTTGTATTTCTTTCTTGACTGAATGTAGAAGCCATAGTAAATCAGTTGACCCGTCAACAAGATCCTGAACAACAGAAATTCTGGCGCATTGATGTCATCCCCACTCCAAATGGTTTTGACTAAAAAGTTTCTTTTCTCATCTGAAGGAAGGACATAGAATGGAATATTGGACACCACGATCAGTAAGAAGGGCAAGAAATGAAGTATGCTGGTCAAAGGCCTCTTCTCTCCAGTATCGCGGAAAAATAAAAATAGCAAGGGACCCAAGGTCAACGCGAGAGGATCAAACACCAAAAGAAGGTGAGGATGATCCAAAAAATAGGAGCTCCAATACAGGTTTTGCTCAACGAAAACCAATGAAAAGGCGATCAGATAAAATGCCAACACCGGCACCCCGTAGAGCCACAAATGCCTACTGAGCAGCCAACTGATGCCAATCAGTACGCCTACCCCACATACAAACTCCGAAAACCAATTGAATGCTGACATGCTATCTAAAACCACCCATTGTCCGGTATCTCAAAAGAATAATTGTACGAATCCAAAGTATTCAGACATCATTCTGCTTAAAAGAGAGGGCAATATATTTCACCCTGATCACTTTCGTGCGCTAAATCTATTTCAACAAATGAAATTACTAACGATAATTCTCATCACGGGTTGTTTTACGCTCTGCAGTGGCCAGTCTAACATCTATCAATATGAGCCCGGCAAAAACAATCCCTACGGATCGATTAACCCGGAGGCACCAAAGGAACTGGCAGATTTCGCCCCACTTATTGGCGACAGTCAATGCAAATCTGTGACAAGGACCAGCCAGGGTGGATGGGCCGACACGGTAATTGTGCGATGGAGATTCAAGTACATTCTCAACGGCTTGGCCGTTCAGGATGAAACGCTGAAAGCCGATGGAAAGCATACAACAAGCATTCGACAATACGATCCCGAAGCCAAAAAATGGTATGTAACTTTCTTCAGCTCCTCACCTCCGTTTGCATCGCCACGGACATGGGAAGGCGGAAAAGTTGGTGATGAAATCATTCTGTACAATGAGCAAACTGCGCCT
>DAORAG010000471.1:0-2598 GCA_035344095.1 Cyclobacteriaceae bacterium
AAAGCGAAAGTTGATTCCGCCCAACACAATCTCATCTTCTATGACATCACGTGTCGTACCTGCGATGTCGGAAACGATCGCCTTTTCTTCATTTAATAAAAGATTTAGCAAGGTTGATTTACCAGCGTTTGGCTTTCCAGCTATGACCGTGGGTACTCCATTCTTGATGACATTGCCCTGATCAAAGGATTTAATCAATGAGGTTAGGTATCCCTGAATTTGGTAAATGAGCTTTTTCAGATCGCTTCGCTTCGCAAACTCCACGTCTTCTTCACCGAAGTCCAGCTCAAGTTCTATAAGAGATGCGAAGTGTATCAACTCTTCACGCAATTTGTTGATCTCTTTCGAAAAGCCGCCACGCATTTGGTTGAGAGCAGCTTGACGCGCATTGTCTGTTTCTGCGTTGATCAGATCTGCAACAGCTTCAGCTTGTGCCAGGTCAAGTCGACCATGCATGAACGCTCTCTTGGTAAATTCTCCCGGCTCAGCCAGCCGTGCTCCGTGTTTCAGCAAAGCTTTGATAATCTCCTTGACAATTAGTGGAGAGCCGTGACATGATATCTCAACTGAGTTTTCGGTGGTAAAGGAGCGAGGAGCTTTGAAGATCGAAACCAGTACTTCATCTAAGACGGTTTCACCATCGTTTAAAGTTCCAAAATGTAGGGTATGAGAAGGCTCCTGTGTGAGATCTTTACCTTTGAATAGCCTGTTAACCAGGGCAATGGAATCCCCACCAGAAAGCCGTATTACCGCAATTGCGCTTACCCCCTGCGCAGTTGCCAGTGCAACTATAGTGTCCGATGATGTGGGATTCAACATGTACAAAAATAAGGTGGAACTTCGATAAATATTTATTTTTGAAGGAATGTATCAATTGAAATAAGATGGTAAAGTATTTATGCTGTTCTGCTATTGGCTTGTTGGTTCTTAATGGGTGTAAAGATTCAGGTCCAAAAACTGATCTAACCGAGGCGGCTTTAATACCTAAGCCGCAATCAGTAGAGGCAAGTGGACGAGCATTTTTCCTTAATGCAGAGACTATTGTTTTTGTCGAGAGTAGTAACACTGATCTTGTTTCGGTTGCGCAGCGCTTGGTATCACAGATTAACATGGCCACAGGATTTACGAATGGAATTAGAACTGTCGAAGAAGCACCAGAGTCAGGAATATATTTTGAGATACCGAACAATCGGAGATGGATGAATGAAGATGCTTATTCCATCACCATAGCTGAGGAGTTGATTACGATTAGCGCGCCTGGTGCAGTTGGCGCTTTCAATGCTGTTCAGACCCTGGCTCAGCTTGTGCCTTTTGAAAAGGCTGACGAGTACATCATCCCTACAGGAGTTATCGGTGACTCTCCTTTGTTTGGCTGGCGAGGTGCGATGCTGGACGTAGCAAGGCATTTTTTTTCTGTTGAGGATGTGAAGCGATACATTGACTTAATCAGCTACTACAAGATCAACAAACTTCATCTTCATCTTACAGACGACCAGGGATGGAGAATAGAAATCAAATCATGGCCCAATCTTGCCTTACATGGAGGTAGTACTGAGGTAGGAGGAGGAGATGGTGGCTACTATACCCAGGAGGAGTACAAAGACCTCGTTGCTTACGCACAAAGTAGATTCGTTACCATCATACCGGAAATTGACTTACCAGGACACATCAACTCTGCGCTGGCATCTTATGGCGAGCTAAATGGGGGGACAATCGTACCAGAAGAAGGCAGAGTAGTCATGAGTAATCCAGTTCTCGGAGGGAAAGCCAAGCCAACCGAACTCTACACAGGAATTGAAGTGGGTTGGAGCACCCTAAGACTTGAAAAGCCAGAGACATTTCGTTTTGTGAAAGACGTGATAAGAGAACTCAGCGAAATTACTCCTGGTCCGTATATCCATATTGGTGGTGATGAGGCACACGTGACTAAGAAAGAAGATTACATCGAGTTTATCAATCGTTTCAGAGATATCGTTAAAGAGAATGGAAAAATCATGATTGGGTGGGAGGAAATCGGTCAGGCATCAATTGATGGGGAGTCAATAGCGCAATACTGGAACAATGATGAATATGTTACCATGGCTTCAAGTAAAGGAGCAAAGATTATAATGTCGCCTGCAAAAAAAGTCTACCTGGATATGAAATATGATTCCACGACTGAACTTGGATTGAACTGGGCCAACTACGTTGAAGTTGACACTGCCTATCTCTGGGATCCAATTCGATATGCGTATGAATTAGAAACAGAAAGGATTATTGGTGTCGAAGCACCGTTGTGGTCGGAGACGATAGAGACCATGAATGATATTGAATTTCTGGCTTTTCCTCGAATAATAGCCGTAGCCGAAGTGGCCTGGACTCCTTTCGAAAGCCGATCGTGGGATTCTTTTAGCAAGAGGTTATCCAAGCATGGTTCCCGAATGCAAGCCTTGGGAATCGACTATTATGAATCTCCAAGAATAAATTGGAGCGTGACAAAGTAGCGTCTACCTTTCCCTCACGATCAGAACTGGGATTGCAACACGGTGCCTTACGGTATCCACAGTGGTACCAAAAATCAAGTCCTTTATCAGGTTGTGACCGTGAGCACCCATTACA
>DAORAG010000472.1:0-2591 GCA_035344095.1 Cyclobacteriaceae bacterium
TTTGATCATGGGCTTGATCACCGGACATTTCAAAAGATATATCTGGCCTAAACTGAAGGAGTTTGCTCCCGCTGCCTTTTGGCATGACATGAAGGAACATTTGCAGATGCGTATCGCCCCAGCCACAGGTGGGCCTCAATATGGTCTGCTTCAAAAGTTTAGTTACATGATCGTAATTTTTGTAGCGCTACCGGTGGCAGTGATGACCGGACTTTCCATGTCGCCAGCCGTCACAGCTGCTTATCCGTTTCTGCTCACCATCTTTGGAGGTGCACAGTCAGCACGCACCATACACTTCTTTGCATCATTGGCGCTGGAACTTTTTCTAGTAGTCCATTTGCTGATGATAATACTGTCAGGGTTTAAAAAACAGATCCGCTACATGACGATCGGAGAATAATATGAAAAGAAAAAATATCATTTCGAGACGTACAGCCATCGTGACCGGATTGAGTTCACTAGGTGCGTTGCTTTTGCCTGGGTGTTCCAATTCACATCCACCCACCTATGGCAACATTCTTCGCATGGGCGATTGGTTTACCTACAATGCGCAGCGCGCCTTGTTGCCGGGCCAGTCGTTGGCGAAAGAGTATGAGAGCAGGGATATCTCCTCTTTCCCTGCCACCGGAACGGTGAACCCGGGTGATAATATATTTGGCGACTCCAATGAGGAATATGCGAAGTTGCAACGAGGTGCCTTCGCTGACTGGAGCTTATCCGTTGAAGGCCGCGTTGCACGTCCCGGCACGTACTCATTGTCGCAGCTTCAAAATTTCCCTCCCCGCACACAGATCACAAGACATACCTGTGAAGAGGGATGGACCGCCATCGGCCAATGGACCGGTGTGCCTTTGGGAAACATTCTTGAGCATGCCGGAATTTATCCCAGCGCACGCTTCGTTAATTTCTTTTCCTACGATGGCTGGGGAGACAGCATTGATATGCTGGATGCTTTTCATCCTCAAACTCTTTTGGCATATGGCATGAATGGGCGTGATTTACCCATTCAACATGGAGCGCCTCTTCGGCTACGGGTCGAAAGGCAGATTGGGTATAAGAGCATGAAGTACCTACAGCGAATTGTCGTAACAGATGAATACATCGATCCGGGTGACACGGGATGGGCCTGGTACGTGGGGATTTAGTCACGACCGCATAGGGATAGCCAACAGTTAATCTAAGAGGCCTAACCAATTGCAGAACGGGCCCGATATTTTTTCTGGAAAGGGCCACTCAGGTGCAACGAGCCTACAAATACCTATCACTATACGACAACAGCCGAACCAGATTCACGGCCTTTACCAAATCAAACTGCACCGCTGCCACAATGCCATGCACAGCAATCAACTCCCTGTCAATGGACATGGCATCCCGAACACAAAATTTATCAACGACAACTTTTGCCTGGCTGTAGCCCTCAGCTTCAAATATTTCCAGAACGTGTATTGAATTTTCCTCAGCGGAAATGATTCGCTGCTTTGGCGTGTAGCCCATTTGTTGAATGACAGATTCTGCTACCGACCATGTGGACCACGGGTTTTGCCCCGTTACCAGCTTTCCATCCACGCTTACCTTGTTTAAGTACATGATTCCTTCGTTGAACTTTGCACCTTTTTCTGTGAGCTTATCCTGAAGGAGAAAAGGGAATATTTCAGCAGCGTCTGGGATGAGAAATAATTCTTCCTCGTTTGTAAAGCCACTTACCGTCCGGTTTGTCAATAATGGATCGCCATTGGTGAGTGTCACATTGACGAGTGCGGCAGGTCCATGGCATACGGCACTTACTACTTTACCGGATTCAAAATACTCCTTCACTATTCGCTGAATGTGTTGGTTGTCAGGAAAGTCGTACATGGCACCTTTGCCGCCTACGAAATAGATTGCCTCATAGCCTGTCGGGTCTACATCCTTCATGGCAATGCTTTCATTTACTTTTGCCTGCGCGACAGTATCATTCAAAAATGCATAATCGAACTCTTTCATGTCATCACCATCAATCACTACTGGCGGCTTACCCCCAAGCGGACTGGCCACATCCACCTCAAATCCATTAGCCTGAAACACATAGTAGGCGCGGGACAATTCTGTTAGTTCAAATCCAGTACTCTTGCCGCTGCTTCCCATCTGACTGGTGCTGGTGACCACCGCCAATATCTTACCCCGGTATGGGATGACATCCTGTGTAAGATAGGGAAGCTGAGACGGCAGGGTGGCCTTTAACTCTTCTGCTGAAACAGTCGGGGTAGGTAGCAGACTCATAAACCATACTCCGAACAAAACGATCGACACAATTAGTCCTGCCAATATGAATAGTGCCTTCTTGATGAATTTTCTTTTTCCAGACATAGCCTTGTTGTTTTTTGAGGCAAATGTTGCTCTGTCTGGCATCAAAGGCTTTTCAAATGATCATTTCGAAAGAGAAAAAGATCATTTTGCCATTTGCTGGCGGTAGGTCATGGGTGTTTCGCCTGTTTGTTTCTTGAATGCGGTGTTGAAACTGGAAATGCTGTTGAATCCAACTTCATAGGCAATGGAAGCTACGGTTTTGTTTTTGGACTCATCCAGGTGTAGAAGTCGCCTGGATTCTTCGA
>DAORAG010000473.1:0-2579 GCA_035344095.1 Cyclobacteriaceae bacterium
GCTGTGCTGCGAAAAAGTCTACCAGAATATCATCAACGAGATCTTTCCAGTTGCCCCAGGAGTGTCCCTGATTCACCTCGCGGTACTGATAGACACACGAATTATTTTCCAGAATTTTTATCATCCGCCTTCCGCTTTCACTGGCATCGTTGATTACCCCCGATGTCATGGATATCTTCAACTGGCTGCCTTGCGGACTATCACAGAGGGAATAGATTTGAGGGCGGGTAAAGAAAGAGGGCGATTGAATGCCCGCATTACCAAATACATCTGGTCGGGAAAATGCGAAGTAAGTTGCGGAAAGTCCACCCACGGATGACCCAATTACTGCACGCTTGGACCGCTCAGCAGCGGCTGGGTAGGTCAGTTCGATATAGGGAATAAACTCATCAACAAAGAATTTCAGATAGTTCTCATTCATCACCAGCTCCTGCATGCGCCTGTTGTTGGTCCGGTTGGCCGGCTCCCGGTGGTCGATGAATACGGCCATGACGGGAACGATCTTCTTATCGGCTATCAGGTTGTCGAGCACGACCGGCATGTTGCCGAGTTGAGGATGAAGATATTCGTAACCATCCGTTACGTACACAGCAGGAAGTTTGCCGCTGGCGTTTGGCGGCATGTAAACACTGTAAGTAATCTGGTAACCCAGCATATTGCTTGTGAATAGGATATCACGTTCTATCGTTCCTTTTTCGATGCCTGATCTTTCTTTCTGATACGGTTCATCGTGATACCCCGGCATTCGAAGTTCTGAATTGGGACTTCCGCCACCTACGCCTGACCATTGTTGGTTTAGGTTAAGCGGATCAAGAATCCAGTTCCTTTTGTTGAGCACAATTTTGTAGTCAAGACGCGCATCTTCAGGGAATGATGCTTTGAGCATCCAAATGTCCGTGCCAGGGATTTTTTTCCCCGCATTGACAAAGTCCTTGTCATAACCCCATCCATTGAAATCACCCATCCAGTCGACAGAAGTCGCTTGTCCCAAATAAATGAAAGCTACAGAGTCTTTAAAGGTGATGGGTATCTGATCCACTCGTTTTAGCGAGTCGATAAGAATGCGTTGGGCCTCGCGTTGTTGGTCAGGGTCGGCAAGTTTGCCCAGTTCGATAAGCGCCTTTACACTGGTTTGGAAAGGAGTGTAGTCCTGTGCCTGCGTAAACGACAGCATAGAACACGAGATCACAAGAAGGACCAACCTTTTCATCCAGCAATTTACAGAATTAATACTGCAGGCAGAAAAAGGCTAACAGTGGGGTAACAGAAATGCCGTAATCTTGAAGAATTCAACTAGGAATTGATATTTTAAGGGATCAAAATAGTCTAAGCTATATGTCTCCCTATCTCGCAGAGTTTGTCGGCACGTTGTTGCTGATTTTATTAGGCAACGGTGTAGTTGCCAGCACCTTGTTGAAACATTCGAAAGGAGAGCAGGGTGGATGGATTGTAATTGTAATTACCTGGGGACTATCCGTGGCATTTGCTGTTTATGCGGTAGGCGGATATAGTGGAGCACACATTAACCCTGCAGTTACCATTGCGCTGGCTGTCAATGGCAGCTTTCCCTGGGCTAACGTTGGCGGATATATTCTGGCGCAGGTGCTGGGTGCTTTTGTAGGTGCGACTTTGGTATGGATACATTACTTGCCACATTGGAAGGAAACGGAGAACCATGAACTTAAACTTGCTGCTTTCAGCACTGGCCCGGCTATCCGGTCAGTAGTTCCCAATTTCATCAGTGAGTTTATCGGTACGATGGTGTTGATATTGGGATTGCTTTTTATAGGTGCGAATAAGTTTGCAGAAGGATTGAATCCACTTGTTGTCGGGGCCCTCATCACTACCATCGGTTTTAGTCTTGGGGGCACAACGGGTTTTGCTATTAATCCTGCTCGGGATTTGGGTCCAAGGCTTGCACATTTTATCCTACCTGTAGCTGGAAAGGGATCTTCTGATTGGTCTTATAGCTGGATACCGGTGTTGGGACCGATTGCGGGTGGTATTGCCGGAGCACTGTTGTATCAGGTTTTGATTTCATAAGCGGATAAGAATGGGAAAATATATCATAGCATTAGATCAGGGCACAACGAGTTCACGCGCGGTGTTGCTGGATGAGAAGGCGAAGATTGTCGCTATCGCGCAGCAGGAGTTTACGCAGATCTTTCCACAGTCGGGCTGGGTGGAGCATGATGCAAAAGAGATACTATCGACCCAATTGGCAATGCTGACTCGGGTGATTAAGGAAAACAATATTTCGGCCAAAGACATTGCCGCTATCGGCATCACCAACCAGCGGGAGACCACAGTAGTATGGGACAAGAAGACTGGTGAGCCAATCTACAATGCGATTGTGTGGCAGGATAAACGCACCGCATCTTTTTGCGAGAAGTTGAAAGCGAAAGGATTGGAAACGTATGTGCGCGACAATACAGGTCTGGTTATCGACTCCTACTTTTCCGGAACGAAGATCAATTGGATTCTAAACAATGTTTCCGGTGCGAAAGATAGAGCTGCTAAGGGAGAGCTGCTGTTCGGCACCATTGACACATGGCTGATCTGGAACATGACGCGGGGGA
>DAORAG010000474.1:0-2573 GCA_035344095.1 Cyclobacteriaceae bacterium
CAGGGGAAAACCGGAGCAAAAAGCCATATGAAAAATCTAATTGAAATGGCTGCTGCGCATGGTCATTTTGATGATACAGAGTATGACTTACTCAAAGTGATTGCAAAAAGAAATAATATTTCTGAAGGTCAATTAAAATCGATTCAGGCAAATCCTGCTGAGGTTAAATTCGAAGTTCCGAAGGATGAAAATGAAAAATTCAGCCAACTGTACGATCTCGTCCACATGATGACGATTGACAACGAGGTTCATCATGAAGAAACGAAACTTTGCAATCTATTTGCGATCAAGTTTGGTTATCCAAAGGACAAGGTGAATGACCTCATTGTTGCGATTCAGGGAAACATCAAGCACGGTCAGGATCCTGACGAAACCATGAGACGCGTGGCGTTGATGCTGAAGTAGTTATTCTATAGTCCATCTAATTCCCAGAAACCCTCTTGCACCCTGCAATGGAGCATAATTGTAGGATGTATCAAAAGTGTATCCGTTAGGGTTGTTCACGTCCACGGTTTTGTCAAAGGGATCAAATGGTCTGAGTAGCGGATCTTTTGGAACGAAGTTCAAGATATTTTTAACACCTCCATATACTTCGAAGTTGTTCTTAAGTTTTTTCGTGATCTGCACATTTGCTAACGCGAACCAAGGACTTTTTGCAGGTCTGAAGTCATTCGGGACTACCGGTAGATACATAGGGCCATTAACTTTCCCATTCAAGTCAATCGTTAGCCCTGCCTGCGTGATTGGGTAACTGGCGGTAAAGGTACCCGAGAAAAGGGGCGCGTGAACTTGTGGAATTTTGCCAGAACTTTCCAGTTCATTGATGCTAAACACGTCCTGAATAGTAACACCGCTGATCAACTTGAGACCGCTATTAAGCATCACATCTGTGTTGAGGGTTACCCCCCGTGATACCGCATGGCCTGCGAGGTTATCATAGATAATTGCATTGGGGTCTGAAATGAAGTCGCCAATAATTTTATTCTTGAAATAGGTGTAAAACAAACTGAAGTCGAAATTGAAGAACCCGTTTTGGATGACCTGTGTTCTGGCGTAGTTGAGATTGACGTTCCAACTCTGTTCCGGGTTCAGGTCATTTCGTAGTATTACTTCTCGGGAGCCTGTGAGAGCAGCATGTTCTTCGGTAAACAAGTTGACTACACGGAAACCACTACCCGATGTTAATCTAAACGTGCTAAAGCTATTCGGGGAGTACTTAACACTTACCCGAGGGGTAAAAATTGATCCATGAATGTTATGGTGGTCGTATCGCACCCCCGTCAGAGTCGTGAGACGTGGGGAGATTTTAAATTCATCTTGAACAAATATTCCTGGAAGAAGTGTGATGTCTGGTTTATTTTCACTTCCGTTGCCGGTCCCTGGCGTGTTGTCATCATAAAAGATATAACGGATCGGGGCTCCAACTAAGAGTTCATGATTACCGACTTCAGTATTCCACCGTAATTGGGTGAATCCTACATGTTGCTTGGCAAGGTATTTCACGATGCCGTAATAGGAATCCTGAAGGTGGTAATTGTAGGAGTAATCGAGGTTTAGGTTCGATGGGGAGTTGAGCTCATGGTTTCCAATTACTTCAACGCGGTTGGTGAATATTGACTCGCCATAATAAACATCAGTTCCGCGAAAGTCATGTGTCCATTGCATTTCACCACCGTACCTGTTTTCATAGATATAGCGTAGTGCCAGAGAGGAATTTTTTCCCGAAGACCGATTGAAGCTCCATTTATTGAATACAGAAATACGGTCCTGTAATGTCACATCAGTGAAATTGTCATCGTTGATGTCCCGCCTGTTTGTGTAATTGAAATAGTTAATGCCGATCAGGCCATCGGCAACTTTTGTTTTGAATCCGGAAGAAATATCCATATTAAACTCACCAACGGATGTGCCGAAAGCGTCAACACTGAAAAGGGGGGTGGAGACTGGGCTTTTCGTAATGATATTGACGACTCCGCCAACTGCTTCTGAACCGTAAAGTGTGGAGGCAGGCCCTTTCGCCACCTCAATCCTTTTTACCATGCTATTGGGAATCCCTGACAGTCCGTACACTGTCGACAAGCTGCTCACGATAGGCATACCGTCAATCAGAATCATGGTATATGGCCCTTCGAGTCCGTTAATATGAATATCTCCCGTGTTGCATACGTTGCAGTTGATCTGAGGCTGCACACCATTAATCATAGTCAGAGATTCGAAGATGTTTGGGGTGGGGTTCATCCTGAAAAAAGCCGGGGCGTACACTTCCACAGGGATGGGGCTATCCATCTTGGAAACTTCTTTCATCGTGCCGGTGACAACTATTTCGTCTAGCTGCGATACGTCCTCCTCAAGAGAAACGTTGATGATAACTTTCTGCCCCGCAATGACCGTTACGCTTACCTTTTTGGATACATAACCAACGCCTGAAAACTGGAACTCATTTCTTCCAACCGGAGCATTTGTAATCATAAACCAGCCTTGGGCATTGGTGGTGGTCCCAATATTCGTACCGGGGATCGCCACGTTGAGGAACTCAACAGGCTGACCCTCTGATGTGACCGTTCCTTCGACAG
>DAORAG010000475.1:0-2558 GCA_035344095.1 Cyclobacteriaceae bacterium
ATTTATAATATTTTATCAATTTTGTATAAATTCAGCAAAACAAACCTTATATAATGGCTAAGAATTACGAAATCGATAATACAGATCTTAAAATCCTGGAGATACTGACGGATGACGCACGCAAGCCTTACACTGAAGTCGCCAAAAAAGTCCATGTTTCACAGGGAACGGTGCACGTGCGCATGAACAAAATGGAGGAAGCCGGCATTGTGGAGAAAACAACCCTCCGCATCAACCACAGCAAGTTGGGCTACGGTCTTTGTGCGTTTATTGGCATCTACCTGGAAAAAAGTGGGCTATATGATGCAGCACTGGCCAAACTGAAAGAGATACCCGAAATCACCAACATTCACTACACCACAGGCAATTATTCCATGTTCATCAAGATCTATTGCCGTGATACAGACCATCTTATGGAAGTCCTCCACGACAAAATGCAGCAGGTTGAGGGTATAGCGCGCACAGAAACCATTATATCCCTCCAGGAGAGTCTTGACCGCCCGGTTAGGCTCACTGAATAATAAATTTGGCCTTTTAGAAACCTTAAAAGCGAAGATTTGTTAGTATTTTTGAAGGTTATTTAAAATTAGTCTAAATAGACTCGCATGAGTAAAGACAACCAGGTACTGGAGGAATTTACATCGAAAGAATACGAACACGGGTGGACGGTAAACCTGGAGGCTGATTCTGCGCCTAAGGGCCTGAACGAGGACATAGTCCGGTTCATCTCCGCGAAGAAAAACGAACCAGAATGGTTATTGGAGTGGAGACTTAAGGCTTACAGGCACTGGACCACAATGAAAGAACCCAAGTGGCCCAATGTCACCTACCCCGAAATCAATTATCAGGATATCATCTACTACTCTGCGCCTAAGCAAAAGGTACAGCCAAAAAGCCTGGGCGATGTAGATCCTGAACTGATCAAGACATTTGAAAAACTTGGTATTTCATTAACAGAACAAAAACGACTCACGGGTGTAGCTGTAGATGCAGTCATTGACAGCGTATCCGTAGCAACAACATTTAAGGAAAAGCTCGGTGAGTTGGGAATTATATTCTGTTCATTCAGTGAGGCGGTGACCAAACATCCTGAGCTGGTGAAGAAGTATCTCGGTTCGGTTGTGCCTCCCAACGACAACTATTTTGCAGCCTTGAACTCAGCAGTATTTTCTGATGGGTCCTTCTGCTATATTCCAAAAGGTGTGAAATGTCCCATGGAGTTGTCAACCTATTTTCGGATCAATGCAGCCAACACGGGGCAATTTGAAAGGACATTGATAGTTGCTGAAGAGGCTTCCTATGTCAGTTATCTGGAAGGTTGTACTGCACCGATGCGTGACGAAAACCAATTGCATGCTGCCGTAGTGGAATTATACGCGATGAAGGATGCAGAGATCAAGTACTCAACCGTTCAAAACTGGTATCCGGGTGATAAGAATGGCAAAGGCGGGATTTACAACTTTGTAACGAAGCGTGGACTTTGTGCTGGCGACCACTCAAAGATTTCCTGGACGCAGGTGGAGACAGGATCAGCCATTACATGGAAATACCCCTCATGCATATTGAAAGGTGATTATTCCAGTGGTGAATTTTATTCAGTGGCTGTCACCAACAACTTTCAACAGGCAGACACTGGAACCAAGATGATCCACATCGGAAAGAACACCAGGTCTCGCGTGGTTTCAAAGGGTATCTCAGCAGGCAAATCACAAAACAGCTATAGAGGGCAGGTACATATTTTGAAACGAGCTGAGAATGCACGCAATTTTTCACAATGTGATTCACTGTTGATGGGTGATCAATGTGGCGCACACACCTTCCCTTACATTGATGTGGAGAACAAGTCAGCACACGTAGAACACGAAGCAACCACATCCAAAATTGGTGAAGATCAGATTTTCTATTGCCTGCAAAGAGGCATTGATGAAGAAGCTGCCGTGGCTTTGATCGTGAACGGATATGCGAAGGAAGTTTTGAAGCAACTCCCGATGGAGTTTGCTGTAGAAGCGCAAAAATTGCTCGCGCTGACGCTTGAAGGAAGCGTAGGTTAATTAGAAATCTTAAATATTGAATTAGAGAATGCTGAAGATAAAAAATTTACATGCTCGCGTTGAGGAGAAGCAAATCCTGAATGGGATAAATCTGGAAGTTAAACCGGGTGAAGTACACGCTATCATGGGACCGAATGGTTCTGGTAAGAGTACCCTTGCATCGGTGCTTGCAGGACGGGAGGACTTTGAAGTGACGGAAGGAACAATTGAGTTCCTTGGGAAAAATCTCCTGGAAATGGAACCTGAAGACCGCGCAAGAGAAGGAGTATTTTTGGCCTTTCAATACCCCGTTGAAATTCCCGGTGTGAGCACAGTCAACTTCATGAAGACCGCACTCAACAAGATTCGTGAATACAGGGGCCAGGATACGCTCGATGCCGTTTCCTTCTTAACTCTCATGAAGGAAAAAATAAAATTAGTTGAGATCGATCAGGCATTGCTGAACCGCTCACTCAACGAAGGATTTTCCGGAGGAGAGAAGAAGAGAAACGAGATATTTCAGATGGC
>DAORAG010000476.1:0-2558 GCA_035344095.1 Cyclobacteriaceae bacterium
CGAATTGGGTTATCTATATTTCAAGTGGCCTGGGTAGGCCGTAATGACCTTGCAATTATAGCCCAAAATTGAATATTATCAAATCGGGAGGGGAAAAATTATGACTGGGTTGACTACTTTTGAAGTCTCAAAATTGAACCCATGCTGCAAGTAAATTTCATACGCGAAGAGAGAGAAAAGGTCATCGTTGGACTCGGAAAAAGGGGTTTCAAACAGGCTGCTGATTTGGTCGACAAAGCGATTTCATTGGACAAGGAGCGTAGAGAAATTCAGCAGAAGAATGATGAGCTCCTTGGCGAGATCAACCGCCTCTCGAAGGAAATTGGTGGTCTGATGAAATCAGGCAAAAAGGAGGAGGCTGATGCCATCAAGGGGAAAACGGCAGACTTAAAAAAGAACACTTCGGAACTTAGTACCAAACTGGAGCAAATAGAAGAGGAATTGAGGAACACCCTGTACTTGATTCCCAACGTTCCTCACGAAAGTGTGCCTGCTGGGGCCGGTGCAGATGATAACATTTCTGTTCACGAGCATGGGGCTTTGCCTGACCTTCCAGAGGACGCTCTGCCCCATTGGGAGCTGATCAAAAAATATGACATCATTGATTTTGATCTCGGCAACAAAATCAGTGGCGCGGGATTTCCGGTTTACAAGGGCAAGGGGGCAAGACTTCAACGTGCGTTGATCAATTTCTTTTTGGAAAAAGCTACCGCTGAAGGATATCTGGAGATACAACCTCCCATCGTGGTAAACGAGGCTTCCGGTTATGGCACTGGCCAGCTTCCGGATAAAGAAGGTCAGATGTATCACATGCAACTGGATAATCTGTATATGATTCCCACAGCGGAGGTGCCGATTACCAATTTATACAGGGACGTAATTCTTAGTGAGAATGATTTACCTGTAAAGAACGTGGGATACACGCCTTGTTTCAGACGCGAAGCTGGAAGCTGGGGAGCGCATGTGCGTGGATTGAACCGGTTGCATCAATTTGATAAAGTGGAGATCGTTCAGGTAAGAAGCCAGGAGGAATCTTACCAGGCACTTGATGAAATGTGTGCTTATGTTCAAGGTCTGCTGAAAGTGCTGGAGCTTCCCTATCGCAAACTTTTGCTTTGTGGCGGTGATCTTGGTTTTAATTCTGCGATGACTTATGATATGGAAGTGTTTGCCGGAGCGCAGAAGCGTTGGCTAGAGGTCAGTTCTATTAGCAACTTCGAAACGTTTCAGGCCAATCGCCTGAAGCTCCGCATCAAGAATAAGGAGGGGAAAATTCAATTGCTGCACACGCTGAACGGTAGTGCGCTGGCTTTGCCTCGAATCGTGGCCGCAATTCTTGAAAACAACCAGACACCTGAGGGGATACGCATACCAGAAGTGTTGTGGGATTATACAGGATTTAAAATTATCAACTAGCGTTGAGCAAAGAGATAACCGTACGCAACGGCAATCAGGCTGACCTTCCGCAGGTACTTGAGCTTATCAAAGAACTGGCAGAATTTACCGGGTATCTTGACCAGGTGAAAACTACGGTGGAACAAATGCAAATCGATGGATTTGGTGACAAACCGGTGTTTGGATTTCTCGTGGCAACACGAGGGCAAGAAATTATAGGTACTTCAATTTATTATTATCGCTACTCCACATGGAAGGGCAGGAGGCTTTATCTGGAAGACCTGGTGGTAAGAGAGAGCGAAAGAAGAAAGGGTATTGGCCGACTTTTGTTTAACGCAACCATGAAACAGGCTCTGCAAGACAACTGTACCGGGATGATGTGGCAAGTTCTCCATTGGAATGACAAGGCCATTTCCTTCTATAAGAAGTATGGAAGTCACTTTGATAAGGAGTTTGTCAATTGTAACCTTGAAGCCGATCAAATGAAGGCCTTCATCTCATGATCAGACTTCTTCCAGGAGGGTCCGAAAAGCCACATGTTTGTCTTTGAACTTTGCTTTATGTTTCTCAACGAACGTTGGAGCAAAGTCCTTTAAATACATATTGAATTGTTCAATAGAGGGCGTAAAGTATTGCACACAATAAGACACCGTGTGTTCGTCATCATGAGATAGTACTTTGTAAAACTTGTGGCTCTCGAAAATACCAGTATTCAATATTTCTGGGATATGCTCTGTTTTCATCCATGCAATCCATTCCGGCTCAATCTCTCTGTCAATTCCAATAGTGACGTTGTACAAAATCATAGATAAAAATAAAGCTACGGGGTTTCTTAACAAAAGAATAATCGTCCTGTATCTCATTCGACATATTAAGTTCTTTTCTTGAGTAGGTCACCAATAGTCATAAACCATGAACTACTACACTACAGTCGAAGGAAAGAAACTGGATAAGCGATTGATCGGACTAGCTGAATCCGCAATTGAGGGCCGTGGAGACGGCAGAATTTCAACCGAGGATGCAAAGAAAATCATTGAAGCGGTGACAGATGGAGGAGTTTACACTGATGTTGAAAAGAACACTATGGAATACATTCGAAACAACTTCAAGTGGACAGAGTCTGCAGATAGTTGGTATCGCAGTCAAATTGCAAGCTGGGCTGC
>DAORAG010000477.1:0-2545 GCA_035344095.1 Cyclobacteriaceae bacterium
AAAGGGAAGTGCCGGCTTCACCCTTCTCTTTTTCTGCTTGAAGCATGGCAAGGGTCTGTACTGTCTTTCCCAATCCCATATCGTCTGCAAGACAGCCGCCTAATCTGAATTCATTGAGAAAGCACAGCCAATTGTACCCGGCTTTCTGATATCGTCTTAATGTGCCTTGAAAATTTTCGGGCAGGGGATAGTCTTTGATTCCATTGAACGTATCAAGGTTGCGGAGCTTTTCACTCATGTGAACCTTGGCAAGATTATTCTCCTGCAGTTCTTTGAGCAGCGTGATATGATGCTTTTTCAGCACCGGCTTCTCGTTCTTGCCACGCGTTTCGCTTAGGGCGAATAAGTCACCGAACTTAACCAGCCAGGCCTCAGGAATGATGGCGATCTCTCCGTTGGGCAATTTGAACTCTACCTTCTTTCTCAGGATGAGCTTTCGAAGGTCCTTGAACGAAATCTCATACTCCCCAAAAAATATTTTTGCATGAATATCGAACCAGTCGATACTTTCCTTCACATCCAATTCAATGACCGCCTTTCCAACAAAGTATTTCTTGTCTTTGTTGTCGGGTTGGCTTACCTCAAATCCAAGATTGAGGAGGTTAACACGGTTTTCATTAAGCCATGAGAAAGCATGCGCTTTTTCTACAGCCGTTCTGAATCCACCCCTGAGTGGCAGTCCAAGCTTTGTTAAAGTCTGAGCGTACTTTTTTTCGTCATCGAGATTTCGGGTAAAGCGATGGAACACGTAGTCATTATCATGTTTTTCCAACTTTACACTGACTGGTCCTGGAGAATCACCGCGGAACTTATGCTTTCCATATTTGAATGACAGGTCAAAAATGATCTTACCGGACTCATCATCACTAGGGCCCTCCTGCCCGTTATCTCCATCAAAAAGTTTGGGATTGGTTTTCGTACTTACCGGAGGGAGTTCAGATAGCGTGAGCAACGGGTGCGGTGTAAAATCATGTCGAGCAATTTCAAAACCGTTTACCTCAACGTTGTCAAAGGAAGCTATGAGTGGTGCGACAAATCGGTTGTAGTAAGTCTCCTCAAGATTTTTCGGGATGACTACAAACTTCTTACTCAAAAAGGGGAGCAGCTTTCGACCATCTACGGGGACATCGAACCCATAGAGTTTTCCATCAACGACCAACCACGCTGGGTCTTTGCAAACCAGGTAGGCAGCTGGATTTGGCAACTCGATCTTTTTGCCATCGTAAGAAAGAGTAGGGTAATAATTTGTGCTGTCTTCGCCTCGTCTGAAATGAAACTGGATGGATGCACGGTGCGGCATGACTTCGAGTTTTCGCCAGGTTGGCTCCCCATCGTTGCCCATCTCAAACACCATCTTTCCGGCCAACTTGTCCATTACACTTGACCTCCGCTTTTCCATATAAGCTTCGATCTGTTCCTGCACCAGCTCGTCACCTTTGTCCTTCTTGTATATTTTGGTGAAGAACTCGTTGGGCTTCATCATCTTCTTTGAGAAGTGTTTCAGGATAGCATCCTGACTCATGCTGTCCATGAGTTCTATTAACTCAAAGTCGCGATCATCCAATCCCTTCGAAAACTCCCGTGCATTTTTTGACGAGATATTCTGATGCTGGTAGGTAAGCTTGCCCTTATCGTCCAGGTGAACAATAAATGACTCAAAAATAAACCCCAGGAACTCATGCTGATACAGCGAGTAGATAATCTGAAATGGCTGTGTGGCCGATACTTTCATGAGGTTAGCACCAATTCTCTTTTGAAATTCAAACACCAACTGCCCTTAAAAAGAGCCCAAACCGTTCAAAAAAAGGACTTTTTGGACTAAGCAGAATTGCAAAATACGCATTTAGGAGCAAAAAAAACTGACAATTTAACCGGTTTTCCTACATGGCAGCCTCTAGAGGAACTGCGTGGAATAGGACCGAGAGGCCAGGCGAGCCGGATAAAACGACACCAGTACGGTGACGCCAACTATGACCAGGCTGGTAAGTGCAAAGTCACTCCATATCATGGTGACTGGGTAATTCGCGATCACCGCATTTTCCATACCCATGCCCACCAGACCATATTGATCCTGCAACCAGCAGATAATCCCACCCAGTAAAAGCCCAGTTCCAGCACCAAGAAAAGAAATGATTGCTCCTTCTGAGAAGAATATTCTTTGAATAAGAGTGTGACTGGCGCCCATGGCTGAAAGGATGGTGATGTCTTTCTTTTTGTCTATGGCCAACATCATTAAAGAGAAGAAGATGTTGATTGAACCTACAGTAATAAGTAGTGACAGGGCGAGAAACGTGAAAAGCTTTTCGATTTTTAGTAGCCGGTAAAGATCCTTTTGTTGCTCCTCATTTGTTAATACTTGAAACCTTTCTCCTATTCGTTCTTTTATTCTGTCGCGTACTTTTTCAAGATCAGCACCAGCGGCCGTTTTAATTTCAAGGGATGTTCGCTTATTGCCGTAGTCCAGTAATTCCCTTACAAAGTTGAGAGGAAGAAAGATATAATTCTCATCGTAGTTTTTTTCTATGGAAAATACACCCCCTGGCCT
>DAORAG010000478.1:0-2545 GCA_035344095.1 Cyclobacteriaceae bacterium
CTTCACCGCAAATCGTCAATCGCCATGGTACCTGGTAGCGTATGGGATGATTGGTGCCTCTCTCTCTGGAGTTACTTTCATTTCTGTACCTGCAGCAGTTGGCAATACTTCATTCTCCTATTTCCAGGTGGTGCTAGGCTATGTCCTTGGATATTGGGCTATCATAGGTATTCTCATGCCCCTTTATTACCGCCTCAATCTCATTTCCATCTACTCATATCTTGAGGACCGTTTTGACAAGATATCCTACAAGACTGGTTCATTCTTTTTCATTTTGTCCCGATCGATGGGATCTTCCCTGCGATTATTTCTGGCGGCTTCGGTGTTGCAGTTGTTCCTTTTTGATGCCTGGAACATTCCATTTTTCGCCACGGTCGCAATTACTATTTTCTTTATTTGGATCTACACATTTCGAGGCGGGATAAAGACGATCGTCTGGACTGACACATTTCAAACTACTTTCTTGATTTTGGCGGTAGTGATTTCGGTGATTCTCATAGCACAAAGGCTTAATCTTGGTTTTTTTGATCTCTTTAGCCTTGTCTTTGACAGCGACTATTCAAGGATATTTTATCTCGATGATCCCAACAGCACACTTTTTTTTCCGAAACAGTTTTTTGGTGGGGCGTTCATTGCACTGACCATGACCGGTATGGATCAGGATCTCATGCAAAAAAATCTCACATGCAGAACATTGGGTGATGCTCAAAAAAATATGTTCTGGCTCAGTTCCACCCTTGTAGTTGTAAACCTCCTATTTCTGATGTTGGGGGCGTTGCTCTACATCTACAGTTCAAAATTTAACATTCCTTTGCCAGAAGTTCGCGATGAGCTTTTTCCAAGGCTGGCATTCGATGAGTTCGGGACTGTTGCAGCGGTTTTGTTCTTGCTGGGGATAACAGCATCCACCTATGCAAGTTCAGATTCCGCATTAGCGGCACTCACAACTTCATTTTGTATCGACTTTCTTAACTTCAAAAGAAAGAAAGAAGACGAAAAACAAAGGCAAAAGAACTTAGTTCATATTGGATTTTCAGTTCTGTTTCTTGTCATCATCTTGATTTTCAAAGAAGTCAACGAGCGATCATTAATTGATGCAGTTCTGATGGTGGCAACCTACACTTATGGTCCATTACTCGGACTATTTAGTTTCGGTGTATTTACTAAAAGGAAAGTCAACGGTAAGTGGGTGCCGCTCATTTGTGTGTTGGCCCCAGCATCGTGCTATTTGCTCGTCAGCAACTCATCATCACTTTTTGGTGGATACCAGATTGGTTTGGAAAATTTGATTTTGAATGGACTGATGACTTGTCTCGGTTTGTTGCTGATCAGCAAAAACGAAAAGGCCGCTTAGTAGCGGCCCTTCCAGATTAAAACCCCTCAAGACAACCCAATTTTTTATCTTATCACCTGACTGATAATCAACTCTTTGTTGTAGGTAAATGACTCCACTTCTTTTCCATTTTTCATTACCTTGATCGTGTAGGTTCCAAATTTCACGTCACAGAAATCGATAACGATTTTCTTTTTGTTCATCGCCATTGATGTTACCACCTCACCACTCGAGTGAATCACTGTTACCTCACCACCTTTCATTTCGTCATTGATCTTGAACACAAAGAGGTTCTTTCTATTTGTTTCCACTACCGATACTGAATCCGAGTGTGGCGGAGCTGCCATCAGTGTAGCAGAAATGAGTACCATAGTGACTGTAAGTATTTTGCTGAGCGTTTTCATAATCTATTCAATTTGATATCAATACATGCCATAGCCGTGCCACCAGCCTAAAAGGCCGATTCAAGCAAAATTTGCGGGTTATAGTTGAGATATTATCCCAATGTGGGAATTGACGGTCCCAGATCTAGCTCAGTTCAACGGAAGGGTCCCAGAAAACCAGCTTGAAATTCACGATCTGATCATTTTTGACTTTAATACCCTCCTTTTCCAGAAGGCGCTGCATCGTTCTAGGCGTTTTGAAGTGATGCCTCCCTGTAAGCAGGCCGTTGCGGTTCACCACCCGGTGCGCGGGCACGGAGTGATCGTTGTGCACGGCATTCATTGCCCATCCCACCATGCGCGCACTCATCTTGGTTCCCAGATAGGATGCAATCGCCCCATAGCTTGTCGCTCTTCCCTTCGGAATAAGGCGAACTACTTCATACACATCATCAAAAAAACTGTAGGTTTTGGTTTTCGATTGCTTAGCCATGTCACCAGTAATCAAATAGAATCCCTGAAAATAAATGAAATGGAAGCTTTCAAGTGAATGAGGTCTTAAATTTGCACAGATTTTCAGCCATGAAAAGGTTAATTGGCAGTTTAGCTATTTTTTGGTTTACAGCTTCCGCCTTCGGTCAGGAATTGGTGTTTCCATTTCAATATGGATGGAACATCCTTTCTGAAGGAGATGAGTTGAGCTTTCAGCTTAAGGCACGCGACTCTGTTCCTGATTTTTTCAGAATGGAAGGCATTGAGGCGCTTGGCATTCAGTTCGATACACTGGGAAATTTTTATTGGCAGCCCTCCTACGACCTTGTGAGTCGGC
>DAORAG010000479.1:0-2538 GCA_035344095.1 Cyclobacteriaceae bacterium
CGAAGTTTTAATTCTCGGAAGTAGCTCGCCCCAATGAGCCCACCTGAAGCACCGGTAATCAACGCAGTGTTATCGAAAAACTTTCCGTTGGTGAGGCTGTCGGTAGTTTGAAGGGCAGTCATCGTCCACAGTGCAGCACGTTTGCCACCACCACTCACGGTCACGAATATCATCTTTGGTTTCTTGTCTTCCGGAAACTTGGCTCTCCAGTTGTCAAGAATATGAAGGGTATTTTGTTCGTCCTTCTTTATGGAGTCTGGCGCGGCAAGTGCCTGAAGGTTTTTTACAGAATACTCTGCAGGTACTGTCGAGTAGTCCAGACCGAAAGCTTTTTCCGGTTTTGAAAAGAAATCCTCACCTGTGAGGTAATTGATGGTGAGAAAGACAATCAGACTCGCAGTACCCGACCACGATCCAAACCAGTATGAGAAAGCGCCTGCGAGCATGACGAGAATAGTCAACAGGATGATGAAACTCGCAGCAGCTGGTAGCTGAAATACTGGCTGATCTTTAAAAACACCGAGAACCAACACCAATGCAAAGATGAACAACTCGATAATGACCAGGTTGAAATGATTTTGATCAAAGACCTGAATGATGGTTTGTCGATCGTAGAAGTCTTTGTTGTCATCCACTTGTTTGAACTTCAGGTTATAATCCAGGTAGTTATCAACGCGCACTTGCTTTTTGCGTGCGATGTCCAGCTTCTTCATGGCGCTGGCACGCGTAACGCGCACATTTTGCTTCAACTTCTCATCGAGACGACACACGACATATTTGAAAATGTCCTTATTGGTAAACCAGAAGTAGAGGAAATAGATGAAGGTCATCAGGCCAAAGCCGCTGAGCAACCCCACCATGTTCCAAAACAAGTCGCTGGGGGTACAGTACTGATTGTTGATTTGAAAACTGATAATCTGTTGGGAGTAGATCACCAGAAAAAGTACAGGAAGGATGCTGTTGTTGAGGGCAAACTTGGTAAATGGCTTGCGCAAGGCGCCTACAAAAGAGAACCGATGCCCATCGGAGATATAACAAGTAATTTGAAATGCCACGGTGAAGCCGGAAAGCACTGCCCCGATAATGAAAAAGCTTCTGTAGTTGACTTTGTTGAGGTACTCAGGGTCCAGGAAGAGATAAGGAATACCTAAGTATTTGCCAAAGTTGCCCGTGATCATGGCGATCAGCAAGATCCAGCACAACAAAAGCACATGATTGCGCTTAATGTTGTTCAGCAGCAACTGCACCGGAAAGGAATAAGCAAAACTGTTCCAGATCTTCTCGAATTTCACCATAGGCAATACGTTAAATTTATGCATTTCACAGGACAATTAATTCAGCCTGCATTTATATCGCCATTGTCTTTCTTCGTCCTTATATTTCAGGATTATAATCGGCAATTAAAATAACCACTGTTCTGAGTAAACCTTTTCATATTTATCGGTCGTCTGCGGGGTCCGGCAAGACCCGAACGCTGGCCAAGGAATACCTCAAGCTGGCACTTCAAAACCGCACCGACTACTTCCGCCATATCCTCGCGGTCACCTTTACCAACAAAGCCACGCAGGAGATGAAGGAACGCATCCTCTTCTACCTTAATGACTTTGCCAAGGGAAAGGAAAACAACCTGTCGAAGGAGATATGTAGTGAGTTAAACTATAATGCCGAAGAATTGAAGGTGCGGAGCCGCAATGTGTTGCGGTCGATTCTTCACCAATACTCTCTTTTTGCCATCAGCACGATTGACGCTTTTTTCCAGAAAGTGATTCGGTCTTTCACACGTGAGGCGGGATTGCTGGGCAACTTCAGGCTAGAGGTGGAGAACGAGCTTGTGTTGCGGGAGGTGGTAGACGAGCTGATGGATGAGTTGGGCACGAACAAACAGTTGACGGATTGGGTAGTGGAGTTTTCTCGTGACCGGTTGCTGGAGGGAGAGAACTGGAACATTGTGGCAGCATTGAATGGTTTTGCCAGAGAGATATTCAACGAAGAGTTTCAGGCGATCGAGGATCAGCTTGAGAAACCAACAGGCGATACCAATCCTTACAAAGAGACCATGAACGCCCTTCGCAAGGAGATGGCGGTTTATGAGAATGTGATGAAGGGGAAAGCGCAGGAGGCGTTGTCCATCATTGATGACAATGGGATTACCGTTGACGACTTTAACTATAAAGACCAGGGTACTGCGCTAAAATATTTTATGGAGTTTGCCAGGGGCAAGCATTATCCTTCGACAGGTTCACGGATTCAGTCTGCCTTGACTAATGGAGCCAACTGGCCAGCCAAGAAAAGCAGAAACTATCCAGAGTTGGTAGCCCTGGCCAACAATCAACTCATTCCCATTCTTCGCGACATGGTGAAGTATGATGATGAGAACGGCCCTAAATACAACTCTGCCTTTCAGGTGTTACAAAACTTTTACGCTTTCGGGTTGATTGCTGACATCACCCGCAAGATGAAGCACTACAAGCAGGAGAATAACCTCATGCTGCTGTCGGATGCGCCCAAGTTTCTTAATGGTGTGATCAATGACAGTGA
>DAORAG010000480.1:0-2537 GCA_035344095.1 Cyclobacteriaceae bacterium
CAAAATGACTTTGAGCATGCATTGGCCATGCATGAGCTCTACAAAAGCTACAGCGACAGCTTATATAGTCAGGCAAAAGAAAAAGAAATTAACTACCTCCACCTGAAACAAAACGAAACTGAAAGAGATAGACTATCCAAGGAAAATGCGTTGCAACGAGCTACCATAGAAAAAAGTAATCTCTGGATAGGTTTTTTCATCGTTCTCGGAATCCTGATGGCCATCTGGGGATTGGCGCTTTATCAGAACAGCAGGCACAGGCTGCTTTCCAACAAGCAACTGATCAAAAAGAACGAGAACATTGCCGAAAGGAATGCAAAGATCGAAGAACAAAACCGTGAGCTTAATGCTCTTAACGAAACAAAGAATCAGTTGCTGTCCATTATTGGTCACGACATGCGTGGCCCAATCAACAACATCAAAACGATTCTGGAAATCATTAAGGACGGCCGCCTAAGTCAGTCAGATCAAGAGCGGGTGTTTAAGGACCTGTATAAGACCATCAATTCTGTGGCCGACACGATGAACAACATGCTCTCATGGGCAAGCAGTCAATTGAAGGGACTGCAGATTACTCCTGGTACAATTAAGCTCGCATCTGTTATCAACGACAAGGTTGAATTCTTCACGCCATCAGCTGCGGAGAAGCAAATAACAATCGTACATGAACGCGATGAAGACGTTTTTGTATTTGCGGATGTCAACCATCTGAAAACGGTTCTGCGGAACCTGATCAGCAACGCCATTAAATTCACCAAACGGAATGGCAAAGTTACCATCTCCTATCGAAACCTGGAATCTGATGAGGTGGAGATTAAAGTGACGGATACCGGTGTCGGTATTCCTGAAGAGCAACTCAAAAACATCTTTCTCTTCACGGGAAGAAGCCAGAGCGTAGGTACCAATAACGAACGAGGCACCGGGATTGGCCTGATGCTATCTAAAGAATTTATCGAGAGTAACAAAGGAAAGATCAGCGTGTCCAGCCAGGTAGGGGTGGGCACTGAATTCGTCATCGTTCTTCCAGCCGCTCAGCTGGTCGAAGCCACCACCTAAAAACCCCTTCATCATTACCGCTTGCAGCGTGGAGTACTATCCTTTATCTTGAAAGGATACTAATTAGTTAACATGAAGATTTATGGTGTGGCCATCCTCGCTGCCTGCTTTCTTGCCGGGCAACTTGTGGGTAATCTTATCGGCCTGTGGATCAATATTCCTGGTAATATGGGTGGTGTAGCATTTGCGATGTTATTCCTTATTCTTTTCAACGAGAGAATGAAGAAACATGGGTATATCGACACACAAACCGAGAATGGTATTTTGTTTTGGAATGCCATGTACATTCCCGTTGTCGTTGCTATGTCGTCAATTCAAAATGTGAAAGCCGCTTTATCAGGTGGATGGGTGGCCATTGTTGTTGGTGTTGTCGCAACCGGGCTCTGCTTTCTGTTGGTACCGATGTTATCGCGCATAGGAAGAGTAAATGATAATCGTCAACTCTGATGGAGGTTGTTTACAACGTATTTGACGCCAACGGACTTGTCTTTGCCTTTTTGGTAGTTGGCGTTATCATGCTCTGTTCTTACTGGTTTTCCAAAACGGTCACACGGGGTAGGATACCAGGGGCCGCTATCGCCATCGTCATCGGCCTTATCCTGGCCTTCTTCGGTGGTAAAAAAGGTATTGCAGACGTGCCGCTGTTCTCTGGGATGGCTGTGTTGGGTGGTGCTATGATGAGAGATTTTTCTGTGGTTGCTACTGCCATGGGCGCGAATATTACTGAAATCAGGAGAGCGGGTTTGGCTGGTGTCCTGTCATTATTGGTAGGGGTGACCTTCGCTTTCTTCATCGGTGGACTGATCGGGTATCTGATGGGCTACACAGATGTGCAAAGTTTTACGACCATCGGTGCGGGCGCTTGCTCATTCATCGTTGGGCCCATTACAGGTTCTGCAGTTGGCGCATCATCCGATGTGATCGCTATTAGTATCGCTATCGGTGTGGTTAAGTCGATCATGACTACTATCGTCACACCGATCATCGCAAAGTACATCGGACTGAACAATCCACACTCTGCTATGGTGTTTGGCGGACTTATCGGAACCACAAGCGGAGTAGCTGCAGGCCTTGCGGCCACGGATCCCAAGTTAGTTCCCTATGGTGCGCTCACCGCAACCTTCTATACCGGACTGGGCGCCCTGCTTTGCCCGTCAGTGTTTTACATTGTGGTGCAGGCAGTGCTCTCCTAACCTGGGTGTGATCCATTTTTAACCGATTCTGTTGTCGTATTTATCATGTTGAAGTCGTATGTTTATCAACTGACAATTTGAAAATCAGCTAACGTTGGCCGCTGTTCATTCTCAACAATTGATAGACGATATTGTCGCCCAGCTCCGGGTGAGTATCGAAGATCAGGTTTTTTCAAGGTCTGAAAAGAGATCGTTGAAGGTGTTGATCGGAGAAAACCCACTCGACCACGACCAACTCAACTTTCTTCGCAGTCAGATCTATGTCATTGCCAACGAGGTGGCGAACGA
>DAORAG010000481.1:0-2535 GCA_035344095.1 Cyclobacteriaceae bacterium
CCGCGAATAACATCCAGTCCATTTCAATTCTGTATTCAAAACCAGATAACCATTTGCTCATCACGTACCAGGAAAATGGAATAGCCAGAGCGAAGGCAATTACTGACAACCATACAAATTGCTTGTTGAGCAGTACGAAGATGTTGGACAGCTCAGCTCCCATCACCTTTCTGATGCCTACTTCTTTGGTACGATTCACGGCATTGATACCTGCCAATCCAAACAAACCAAGACAAGATACAAGAATGGCAAACGCTGTGGACAAGCTCATGATTTTCATCCAACGGGTATATGACTCGTATTGTGACTCCACATCCTTGTCAAGAAATGAATACTCGAAAGGTTTGTCAGGATACAATTCGCGCCACGTTTTACCCAACATGTCCAAAGTAGCAGTGAGATCATTCGGTGCGATCTTTACCATTACATTGCTGAGGTTGCCCGCAAAGTCTGTATCCATAGTTAAGAACATGGGATCGATCGTCACTTCAAGTGAACGAAAATGATAGTCCTTGACAACCCCAATTACTTTGGCTCCCATGCTTGTTGAATCCTCCCTGTAGTTGAGATGTTCCGATAGAGGATCTTCCCATCCCATATCTCTCACCAAAGCTTCGTTCACGATCACCGCATTGCTGTCAGCAGGATTAGAAGGATCGAAATTTCTTCCCTCAAGCAGCTCAATGCCCAGCAGATCAATATACCGATGGTCCACACCATACACATAGGCTGACCTGTTGATACCGTTAATCTTATATCCACTTAACGACCAGCCTTTGTTAAAGGAAATGCTCGTACCAGCGATTGCCAACACATCGGGGTTAGCAGACACAGCATTACCAAAATTGTGAAGCACTTTTTCTGCCTCCTCATCCCAACCTGTTTGTGTTGGAATGACTAAAATTTGATCAGTGTCGTAACCAAGATCCTTGCTAGTAATAAAGCGCATTTGGCTGAACATAACCCATGAGCTTATGATGAGAAATCCTGACAGAGCAAACTGGATCACAACAAGCGGTTTGACAAAATTGATATTAAACCTTCTATTCGATCGACCTTTAAGTACTGTAGCCGGCTTAAATCCAGAGAGCACGAACGATGGATAGCTACCCGCAAGCAGTCCTACAATGACAGCCGTAGCGAAGCCCACCCCCATTAACATTCCAATGATATCCCATGATAACACAATTTGCTTGGCGGTGAACTCATTAAAATATGGTAAAAACAAAACAGCCAACACAAGAGCAAATACCAATGCACCCAAGGTGAGTACGACTGATTCGAATCCAAACTGAAATATCAGCTGACCACGCACCGCTCCCATAACCTTTCGCACTCCAACTTCCATGCTGCGCGAAACTGAGGAGGTGAGCGCAAGTGAAATGTAGTTGATACCTGCGATGATCAAAATCAAAAATGCGATTGATGACAAAATCATGCTATAATCCGGGTCACTCACCTTATGCCATTCCACCTCTTTCTTAAGGTGCCAATCATCAATCCTTGTAAAATCATGCTGAAGCACATCGATACCTTCCGGAACATTCCCCTCATGTCGCCACCTCTCAATCACCTCAGCCATATACTTTGACTTGATAGCGTTCATGTTCTCACGTAAGTTCTCAACAGTTGCATTTTCCGTAAGCTGAACAATGGTTGGCGTATTGAAATTACCCCAGCGTGCCATTTGCCGTTCATAGGCTCCCCAGTTTTGATAGGGTAGCAGAAAATCGAAATCAATACTCGACTGAGATGGAGGATCTTGTAGTACAGCTGCCACTGTGTACTGACGAATGCCTCCATGGTCAACATCGATAGTCTGTCCGATTGGGTTTTGGCCATTAAAATATTTTTTAGCCATGGACTGTGTGAGTACGAGGGTATTACTATTCTCAAAGACCTTATTAAGACTTCCCGCCACAAGGTCAAAAGAAAAAATCCGGAAGAAATCTGCATCTACGTAAGTGACCTCCTCTTTATAGAGCTTGTCCTTATACTGGACTGCTGCTGAAAATCCACTACCAAATCTTGTTACATACTCTACCGCAGGTGCTTCATCCTTCAGTGCGATGCCTAAAGCCAGTTGATTGTAGGGATGCAGAGAAAACTTTTGCTCCTGGCTACTATCTTCATTCCAGTAATCATACGATTTCACTTCAATCCGATAGATTCGATCTTTGTTTACATGAAACTGATCAAAACTGTTCTCGTCCCTGACATAGAGGAAAATTAGCAGGCAGAACGCCAAGCCTACGGAAAGACCAATTGTATTGATCAATGAATAAAGCTTTCGCTTTTGGATGTTGCGAAGGCTAACCTTAATGTAATTGCGAATCATCATATTGTGAATGATTGAAGTTTTGAACTTGTTCCGTAACACTATCTCGGGATGAAATAACCTGATAACGTTCCATATCAACCTTCTCCTGGCTCTACCCCTGCTTCCTTGACTCAGGTCGTTTTGATATTGCTCGACAAGGTCTCCCTCAATGCCTTCCAGCAGTTGTTCGGGACAAAACCATCGGACAACGCCAA
>DAORAG010000482.1:0-2527 GCA_035344095.1 Cyclobacteriaceae bacterium
CACAGGTTCAAACGTGCAAAACCGTATCAACTTCGGGGCTCGGCTTAGTGGCAACTTGAACAAGCTTTATCGAATCGGCTTTCTTCACATGCAAACGCAGAAGATTGAGGAACTGAATGTTCCGCAGTACGACTATACCGTGGCTGCCGCGCAGCGGAGAATTGGAACCAACTCAAACATCCGCGCCATCTTTGTAAACAGACAACAATTTAAGACGGACTCTTCCGACTTCAGGTTCGAAGGTTACAACTACAACCGCGTGTTGGGTGCCGACTACAACTACGCCTTCCTCAATAACAAAATCACCGGCTGGGCCTTTTATCACCGGCAGTTCACGCCACAAAAAGTTGCCTCTCCTTATTCACAGGGATTTGGAATTATCTACAGCACACAGAAATTAAACCTAACATTTTTCCAACAGGCATTTGGTCGCGGATTCGATCCTGCTGTTGGGTTTGTTCCACGTGCTGGTTACAAGCGCATTTCCCCCTCAGGAGAGATTCGGTTTTTTCCCGATTCGAAATTGCTGATCAACCACGGCCCGACTTACGACCTCGGATATATCTGGGACGATGTCTATGGCTACACCGACCACGATCAGAAGGTAGGATACCAGATGTTGTTTCAGAACAATGCGCAACTGCTTGCCAACTTCCGTAATATATACACGTACCTATTCGCTCCGTTCGATCCAACCCGGTCGCCAGACGATGTGATGGCGGAAGAGTTGCCTGCTTTCACAGACTACAATTATTCTTCTGTTGAAGTCAGTTACAAATCTGATCCACGAAGGCCCTTCAATATTGAGGTCAATGGTGTTACAGGTGAATACTTTAATGGTACCCGCACGGGTTTGCAGGGAAAAATCAATTATCGAATTCAACCCTATGGCGTGATCACGCTCGACATGAACTACAATAAGATCACCTTGCCTGCACCTTACCAGTCTGCTGACATCTATCTGATCAGCCCGAGAGTGGATCTGACGGTTTCCCGATCGGTCTTCTTCACCACGTTCTTTCAATACAATAGCCAATTCAACAATGTCAATATCAACTCAAGGTTTCAATGGAGATTCAAACCTGTGTCTGACTTGTTTATTGTCTATACCGACAACTACTTTTACTCGTTCGACCAACCTCAGCAAAACTTCAACCCCAAGTCGCGATCCATCGTATTGAAGCTTACCTATTGGCTTAACATGTAGTATATGACGAAACCCGTGGTCCATGAAGACCGGTTTTTCCTGGAGGGACCTGCCAGTCGCAAGAATGAGTTCCTTTATGTTATTCGAATAGCCAGCCAATTCATTCGCGGCTTTCGCAAGTTGCACTTTGTAGGACCATGTGTTACAGTGTTTGGCTCAGCCCGATTTGAAGAAGACAATGAATACTATCAACGAACCGTTGAGTTAGGTGCAGCGCTTTCACAGCTGGGCTTTACGATCATGACAGGAGGAGGACCAGGTATTATGGAGGCAGCACCTCGCGGGGCCAAATCAGTGGGTGGAAGGACGGTGGGCTGCAACATCGAACTGCCACACGAACAGAAACCTAATCCGTACCTGGATGTTGTTGTCACCTTCCGGCATTTTTTTGTCCGCAAGGTACTGTTGGTAAAATACTCCTATGCATTCGTGGTGATGCCAGGTGGTGCGGGGACCATGGACGAATTGTTCGAAACGCTCACGCTGATACAGACTGGAAAAATTCAAGAGTTTCCGATGGTGGTGTTTGGCACAAGTTACTGGAAGGACCTGCGAGAGATGTTGGATAAAATGGTGCATGAGAAAACCATCTCTCCAGGAGATCTTGATCTGATACTCTTCACAGACTCTGTTGAGGAGGCCACCAGGCATATCGAGCGGATCACACAGCAGCGATTCGGGCTGGTGAAAAAACGACTCAAACCATCATGGGTATTTGGTGAACGCTAGCCACCCACTACTTTGCGCAGCTGATCAACGAGGCTGTCCCACAAATCTTTCAGTTCAGTGAGGTCATCAAAGTCTGAATAGTCCGACACCTTAAGGAAGGTTGTCTGAGTCAACTCATTGAGTTCAATCCTTAACTCAAAGTAGGAGGGGTCGTCCTTGTCTTCATCGGTCTCAGGGACAAATTCAAACCTCGTGAAGTGATTGGTCCGATGTGCTGCGATGGTAGCCTTGTGTTGTTCGTTGTCCCATACAAAGGAATATACCTTCTCCGGGTTGATGTTCACATCATCAGCGAACCATTCAGCGAGACCACTGGCAGTGCTGATATAGGGATAGAGCATCTTAGCAGATGCGTGTATCTCATAATCTTCTGTAAATAAATTTTTGCCTGCCATTATTATCGATTAGATTTTAATTTATGGCATTTTTTAGTGAACGACAAATAAAAGAATTGGATAGCGAAAATCTCAAAAGTTTGTAAGTTTGCGCTCCCATATTGAGACGACACAAGAATCGGTGTGTGGACAAAGAAATAGGGCGCGGTAGCTCAGGCGGTTAGAGCGCAGGATTCATAACCCTGAGGTCGGGAGT
>DAORAG010000483.1:0-2526 GCA_035344095.1 Cyclobacteriaceae bacterium
AGTTCGGCCTCATTGAATTGATCGGACGCGCAGAGGGGTGAGACGGGCTAACTCGCTACGCTCACACAAGCCCGCCAAGAAAAAGAGCGTCCGATCATAGGGCCGAACAGCAGGCGTCGATCAGGGAAAGGGAGGGAAGCGGGAATTAATTGGAGTAATTGGAAGCCATCTGTGGAGAAGATCCTGTCTCCTCAAAACATTCGTCATGGCTGACAGGTATTTTCATAACACAATACTCATTCGGCTTAACTCTCCTGCATCTTCCATATTAGATTGCACGACCTGCCACTAACCCCCTGCTCATTCCAAACCCGTATTAGAGAAACCTCTTGATGACCACTGGCAACCTTAGTGGACTGACGTGGCGAAGAATGGTGATCTTGTCAAGCATTAAGCCGGGGGAATCGAGTGCGACTCGTTCAAATGAATCAATTGTCTCCCAATCTGAGCCTGACGAGCTGCCGTACACAAGCATAATCCCACCGTGATAACGCCCTATTCTGCAATAAGCTGTTAATTTTTCCAGATCTGCCAAAATATCCGAAACAGATGCGGTTACTGGCTTCACCTCTATAGCCGATAGGTTGCGATCCATCTCACCTGGAATATGAACAAGCATATCTGGCTTTGTCGCATCCAAATGGTTACCGCGGATGAGGGGGTGACCCCTCTTGTCTATCTCACCGGAGAGAGAATATAGAGCCAAGCTCTGAGGCCAGGCCTTTCTTAGATGGTGGTAGAGTTCGTAGCAATAGACACGTTCTCGATAGATGGGTTCCTCGACGCCCATAACTGGGAGTTGGAAGTACTCTTTGGGAACATGGGATGCTGCCATTCTGAAATGCTTGAGTAGATCCTCGTAATCTAATTTCATAAGAATTGCGGAGTTTTTTCTAACAATACAATTAAAATGGCAGAATTGGCGCCAACGGGTTTGCGGCGCTGGTTAAATTTTCTAGTTAAACTTTGGGATCAAACATCTGAAATAACCGGTCACTATCCCTAGTCCAATACTCTTTACAATTACAACCTTGCGGACACTGTCGTCGTTGAATTGGTACATCCAATCCCGAATCCTGCATCGCCAGATGTAAGGCGCCGACCGCCATACTATAAAAATCGACATTGTCTTCCGTTTGTATATTGGGATCGTCCAAAATGATCCTCTTCAGATATCTCTTGAAAGGGAGCGCGCCCCCGCAATGCCGGGCTACAATCATCTGGCCGAATTCACCAACCACGAAATTTTCTTCGAGATCTTCCTTATCTTTAAACCAACGAAGCTCACCTGATTTTCCTGCCCATGTAGTTGGGTTTATTTTGGTAACCCATAAACGACCCGTGTAGGCTTTCTCAATTAATCTGGTGTCCACTACAAAAAGGACGGGGCCGTAAGCGTTTGCGCGGCGTGCTCTGTCATGAATATCTACCGAGTCCAAAAAAACGTCGAACCATATACTATATCGTTTGTCTATATCATCAGATGCCTGAGATGTTTAGAATACACCAATTCGCTCTATTGTGCCTCGTGACATCAACGAACGAGATCGTATGAACTGGCACGCAGTGGCGACACTGTTGGCATGATGCAATTCATTAACACCATTCTCCTCGAGAATCTCAAACACATGCTTTGATGGTATATCCATAATCAAATCTAACGTCGCAATTCACCGCACCGAAGGGAGCGGCCTTCCTTTAATATTTATTACTATTGTCTGCGGATGACGTTATCACGGCATCTCATGCAGATCAGCCTAACAATCCGTAAAATATTTTAATGATCCTCGAACCTAGTCCCTGTGGAATTATCGTTGTGGGTGGCACCGCCAGCAAAGAAGAGCCCATTGTTTTTTTAAGAATGCAATCGGCCAAGAGAATCAATAATAGGATCAGACTTACTGTCCGTAAGAAGATGGACACCAAGCAGTCGTCTTGAACTGCTCAGATCCTTATTGGCCGCGAACTTACCATAGCGTCGTGTGACTGCCTTCCAATAATTTTCAATTTCCCTGTTTATTTGTGAGTCGATTGATTTCAAGACTTCACGGTCATTGCAGAAGGCATACTGATTTCCCCAACCTTTTAGGATATTACCTACATCAGCAAGCGTCTCAACTGCGGTCAGGCCATCCTTCCATAACTGCTCAGGGAGATCTAGGAGCACCAGACTCTTATCCAGCACCAGTTTGACGGCCGCAATGATGCGTTCTCTAGATTTGCGAGTTGGGCTAATCATTCCGGGACGAATGTTGCAACCTAAAAACTCCAAACCCAGCCGTACCTCCCCCTCGTCAGCCTTACCTTTTGCTAGTTTCGGATCATATGCGGTCAGACCATAACGGGAAAGAATACCCAAACCACTCTTAAATGCAGCTTTCACCTTACGGATATCAGACCCCAGGATTAGGAAATCGTCTATGTAGCGTATACAGGTAATGCCCCGCTCGTTCAATTTCCTGTCAAAATCCTCTAGCAAGATGTTTCCCAGCAGAGGTGACAGACAACATCCTTGAGCAACCCCGA
>DAORAG010000484.1:0-2525 GCA_035344095.1 Cyclobacteriaceae bacterium
TCGGGTAGAGCCACCAACCATTGTGGAGGATTTTGATCCCTACAAGGCTACCGAAGTTTATCTCAACACCATGACTGCCGAGCAAAAGGCAAAGTCCGACTCCTATTTCGAAGGTGGATACTGGCTGATTCTTTGGGACCTGGTGTATGGATTGGTTGTTGCCTGGATCTTCATGTCGAAGGGCTTATCACAACGACTCAAGTCGATTGCGACAAAAGTGAACAACATCAACCTCCAGAACTTCATCTACATCGCATTGTATTTTGTAGCGTCCTACGTCCTCACGTACCCACTAAATATTTATGAGAATTTTTTTCGCGAGCATCAATATGATCTCAGCAACCTGACTTTTGGTGGATGGATGGCCGAAGAGTTTACTGGACTACTGGTGTCAATCATCCTGGGCAGCCTGCTAACGGTAGGGATTTATAGCGCCATCAGAAGGTTGAAAGACAACTGGTGGAAATGGGCTGGGGGATTCTCTTTCATTATTTTGTTCTTCCTGATCCTGATTGCCCCGGTATTCATCAGCCCCTTATTCAACACTTACACGCCTTTGGCAGATGAAAAAGTGAAAGAAGCCATTTTATCCATGGCGAGAGCAAATAGCGTCCCTGTTGATAATGTTTATCAGTTTGATGCTTCCAAGCAGAGTGACAGGATTAGCGCAAATGTCAGTGGAATCGGAAACACGATTCGCATTTCATTAAATGATAACTTATTAAACCGCTGTACGCCTGAAGAAGTAAAAGCCGTGATGGGTCACGAGTTGGGTCATTACGTGTTGAATCACGTTTACGAAGGATTGGTGTACTTTACTGTGATCATCTTCATTGGGTTTGGATTCGTGAATTGGTCATTCAAAAAAGTAGTTGCTCGATGGGGCAGCAACTGGTCATCGAAAGACATTAGCGATATAGCTACCTTCCCGCTGTTTGTCGCATTGTTTTCCGTTTATTTTGTTTTGGCCAGACCAGCTATCAACTCAATCATCAGAACCAATGAACAGGAGGCGGATGTGTTTGGCTTGAATGCTGCACAAGAGCCAGATGGCTTTGCATCGGTTGCCATGAAACTATCTGAGTACAGAAAGATAGATCCAGGACCTCTCGAGGAGATATTACTTTTCGATCATCCCAGCGGACGCACGCGAGTGCTCACCGCCATGAAATGGAAAGCTGAAAACCTAAAGAAGAAACAGTAACTATTCGCTCCTTAATGAAGTAACCGGATTTGCCGCAGCCGCTTTATAGGCGTTGTAAATGATTGTGGCTGACACAATCAAGGCCACCAGTCCCAAACTTAATACGTAAGTGATCACATCGATATTGGTGTGGTAGACAAAGTTTTCAAACCACTTCGAGATCAGGTAATAAGAGAATGGAACTGCTGCTATGAATGCAATCAGGATCAACCATACGAATTCCGTGAAGATCAATTTCAAAATACCTGCGACAGAAGATCCCAGAACTTTCCTCACTCCTATCTCCTTCACCTTGCGTTGCACCACGAACAAGATCAATCCATAAACACCCAAACAAGAAATAAGCACTGCGATGATTGTGAAGTAGTTGATAATGCTGCCGAAGTTTTGGAAGTTCTGGTACTGCTGATTGAGCTGCTCATCGAGAAAAAAGAATTCAAATGTCTTTTCAGGAAACAACTCATTCCATTTTGCTTCGAGTAAATCAATATTCTCCTGTGTGTTCTCATTCAACAAGCTAATTGCCAAGATTGAATAATTCTGTTGAAGATCCATCACGATGCCCGACATCGGTGCTGTCAGCGATTGTGTGTTGAAATCTTTCACTACGCCTATAACCTTACCTTCTTTGCCTTCCAGGTTTATGGTCTTGCCAATGGCATCTGAAACCGACCCCCAATTGAAATCTTTGATCGCTGTCTCATTGACGATATAAGCTGTGGCAGGATCTGAACCAACCTCCCTGCTAAAATCGCGTCCGGCTATCAACTCAATATTGAAGGTCTTGAGGAAATCATAATCCACGCCAAGGGTGCCAGCAAACATATTGTCATCACTTGTAAAGCCTTCCGGCACCACGCCCCTGAATACAAGGCCAGCTCCGGGTACGTTGGTTAGTGTGGATGTCGATCGAACGGAGGATTGGCCCTCGATGATGGACCTGAATGAATTGAGTCGTTCGTTAAGGGTTTCATCACTGCCTGTGAACACGGCATTCAGGTTTTGGCTCTGCAGCCTCACTATCAATATATTTTCTTTGTTGAATCCCAAGGGGCGGTTTTCGAGATATTGAAGTTGCTTTACGATCATCAATGATCCCGACAAGAGTGCTGAGGTAATCAACAACTGAAATACCACCAATCCCTTTCTCAACCAGTTACCTGATGAACCTGGCGATATACCTGATCCTTTAATTGAATTCACAGAGTCGAACTGTGTGGCAAAAATGGATGGATAGCCTCCTGCTAGCAGCGTGATGACCAGCAACAAGATAAGTGCCGCGCCTATGGTTGTTACATCCAACACTTCCGCAAACTGGAGC
>DAORAG010000485.1:0-2523 GCA_035344095.1 Cyclobacteriaceae bacterium
GATCTTATTAGTTTAAAAAATGAACTACTGCGTGCTAAGGTATTGATAGTCAAGAATTTTTCAAAGCCTTGAAATCAAATTTAAGCACTCTTCAAATGGTTGGGTATCCACGAGGTGGTCTCCACTGTCGCACCCAGCTCGTGCAGGAGGTTATATAGCCCAAAGTAGGTGCGATTGATATACAAAGCGTCCTTAACTCCCCTGGCCTTCTTGGAGTTCCGAAACTCTTTCATACCTGATATTGCCTCTCCAAAAGCATACAACGATTTGAAATAATTGGCATCAGAGAAGTCAAACGTTGCACTTCTAAAAGGTCGACCCAGTAACTCTACCATCTGGGTAAAAATCGATCTGAAAAACAGTTTATCTGAAGGGGTATCCTGCGGATAGATGAAATTTAACTCATACGATAACCTATCCATCCTGTCCTGATCACCAAGTACACTACCATCCAACAGCTGGAAGTAGGTTTCATAGAATTGATCTGGTATCACTTTCACGCAACCAAAGTCAATCACGCCAAGTTTCAGGTCATCCGTAATGATAAAGTTGCCAGGATGCGGATCGGCATGAAGTGCTTTCAGCTGATGCATCTGGAAATGATAGAAATCCCACATGGCCTGGCCAATTCTATTGGCATCTTCTGGTTTGAGCGTGTTCCTTTTGATGTATTCTCCCAGGGGCCGTCCTTCCAACCAGTCCATGGTCAGTATTTTGTCATTAGATAGCTCCGGGTAATAGGTGGGAAAGACAAGGTTTTCAATATGCCTGCATTGACTGGTAAGGCCAATAGAACGCTCAAGTTCGAGCGTGTAATCCGTCTCTTCCAGCAATCTGGACTGCACTTCTCCAATAAACTCGTTATAGTCGACCGGGTTAAGCTTGAACATTTTCAAGGCGATGGGCTTCACCATGGCCAGATCGCTCTCCACACTGTTTGCCACACCCGGATATTGAATCTTCACAGCCAGCTTCTTCCCGTCCAGGGTTGCCTGATGTACTTGCCCCATGGATGCGGCATTGGTGGCGGACTTGCTGAATGTATCAAAAATCTGACCCGGCCCTTTTCCAAATTGCTTTTCAAAAGTCCTGACTACCAAGGGATATGACAATGGTGGTGCGCTGTATTGAGCCATCGAAAACTGCTGTTGGTAGGCTGTAGGCAGCATGTTCTTGTCCATGCTCAGCATTTGTGCCACCTTCAGTGCGCTCCCTTTCAACTCACTCAGGGAGTTGTAGATGTCTGTCGCGTTATCCTGGTGCAACTGATCTACGGTAGTCTCCGGATCAACCAGTTTCTTGCTATAGTGCTTGAGGTAGTTGGCACCGATTTTAGCTCCTGTCTTTACAAATCGTGTGGCCCGTTGGACTTTGGAAACGGGAATCCTCTTTTGCTCTTTCACGTTTAGGCCTTGAATTGTTGAAAAAGAAATTTCCCGAAATCCAGTGTATGATCAAGTACACCGTGACCGATTACCTCGAAGGCGAGATTCACCGATTTTTCAATGGCCATGTCAGTCTTTTCAAATTCTTTACTGTCATCTTTTATCCAAAACTGAAGGACGAAAAACAAGTGCAACCAAAATAGGGATGGATAGAGTCGATCAAGGTAAGGCCGTTTACCTATCTCCTCATTCTCTTTTCCTTGTGCCAACAGATCTTTGATCCAGGACTCAAACTGCGTTCGAAAACGATTTAGTTCCTTGGGTGGTGAAGAAGGAATTTTCCAACCTTTCAACTGCATTGTCACAAAGTCGCGGTGGATAGCCACCTCCTCAATAAAGGTGAAATAAAATGCAAGTAGCTTCTCCCTTACGCTAAATGCCCCGAAGTTGGCATCCGCATTTAGCCGCTCTACGGTCTTATCAAAAAAGCTGGTACAAATTTCCTTTTTCAGTCCTTTGACCGAACTGAAGTGCTTGTAGAATTCTTCCTCATCAATGCCCAAATATTGGCACAGCTTGAATACACTTTTAGGCTCTTTCTCCTTGTCCAGCACATAAGCGATATATCCCCGCAGAATCTTGTCCTCAGCATTTTGCGGCTCTTTTTTAGATTTTTTTGTTTTTGCCATACATGTAAAACAAAAAATCGTCCCCCAGGTTCTGGCATATCGCGTTTATTCACCTGCTCAGCGCATGAAATCTCATTAACTTTAACCAATGGTGCGTGAAACGCTTCTATTGCTCCTATTCATTGGATTTTCGACTACGGTCCATGCCCAAATTCCCGTGAACGAGAAAAAAGGCAGTAGCTTCATGTACTACTATTTGGAAGGAGAAAAGCTACTGGAAGAAAAGAAGTATGATGAAGCGCTGGCCAACTTCAACGAAGCGCTGAACCTTTACCCCTATCATGCAGATTCGTATTATTCACGTGCGGGCATCCTTGAAAAGCGCGGGGACGTGGACGGAGCGTTGAGGGATTATACCATTTACCTTGAACTCAAACCAGACCAGTTTGATGCCTTGTTCAGCAGAGCACTCCTGCTCCTTTCATTAGAGAAATGGGAGCTGGCCAAGA
>DAORAG010000486.1:0-2521 GCA_035344095.1 Cyclobacteriaceae bacterium
CATTCGGACTTTTCATGTGAGCAGCAAACCAGATGGAGGGCATGCTGAGCGACAAATGCGGATCGTTGGCAAGGATCGGGGAGCCATTCGCAGTTTTAAGTCCGCTCACTGCCCAGTTGTTGCTGCCTACTCCACGTACCACCTGAGTTGTTGGCTCAATGTTTACAAGCTGGTCGGGCAGCGCGAGAGGAACGGTGTCGAGTTTAACCGCATCAAATCGCCATCCACCAGGATTATCTACAATGGGATCTCCAACACCTTCCTGATCGGGATACAAAATATCAAGCATCTCCTTGCCGAAGAGGTTCAGCGCATTGGTCATCTGGAAATCGTCTTCACCAATGTTCAACGTCTTCGACATATTCTTCAGCAGCAAGCCCATTTTCAACTCCGTCCAAAGCTCTGGCGCGTAGTCGAGGAGCTTATATTCCAACGGAAAGCCCTCATAGGTGAGTCCTGCGATGTACGCATTCACGCCTTCCGTGTAAGCCTTGTTCATCCTGCCGATGACGGAGTCAGCCATGTGCGCTTGGGTAGCGTTTTCAGCACCATACACCATTCCCAGTCTCCTTTGATTGCGATCGAAGTCAAGTGCCTTCTCTCCGATGATTTCTGACACTCTGCCTGCTGCGGCATGGGTCTGAAACTCCATCTGCCAAAGCCGATGCTGCGCAGTCACATATCCCATCACGCGATAGAGGTCATCATCATTGTTGGCAAAAATGTGCGGTATAAGCAGACTGTCGTATACCACGGAGACTTTGTCCTTGAGACCCTCGATAGCCAGCTCATGGTCAGGAACAGACTTTGTTTCTGCATTGGCCCAAAATCCGTGGAACGGGTCGAGAAACTTACCCAACGGAGGGATGGGCGTGCCGAAGTCCCAACCGCGGTTAAGACAGTAGGTAAGGGCAACAGTAAGTAAGAGTGAGACTCCGAACTTGAATACTTTCACTTCGGCAGGTTATTTTTAACTTAAAGTAAAAAGCTTTTCCTAATTTTCGAGCCATTTAGCTAAATAATTAAAAGAAAGTCCTTGCAACTGGTTCTAAACAGATATACCAAGACAATTACAAAACGGGCAGCGGACATCAAAGCCATTTTTTTTGATGTGGATGGTGTGCTCACAGATGGTAAAATAATCTATGACGATTCAGGCCGGGAACTCAAACACTTCAATGTGAAAGACGGCCAGATCATAGGACACCTCAAAAAACTGGGCATTGTTGTTGGTGCCATCTCCGGTCGCGACTCAGCAGCCGTGGCGAAGAGATGCAATGAACTGAAAATGGATTTCTGCCATCAGGGAATTTTGAATAAAGCCGAAGTTTTTCAGAAGCTGGTCGATTTCCACAAACTCAAAAAAAAGGAAGTAATATATATCGGAGACGATATCAACGATCTGGGTGTAATGCAACTGGCGGGTATCAGTGCCTGTCCCCTGGATGCGCCAATTTATGTTAGAGAAGTGGTGGATGTAGTAACCAAGTGCAAAGGGGGTGAGGGTGTACTAAGAGAGATTGCTGATTTGGTATTGGCGGCAAAAGGAGCACTTTCAAAAATCTTAAAAGCGAAATAGATGGATGTGTTTGAAAAACAGGTGGCCATTACAGACTCCATTTCAATAGGAGGAAGTAGGTTGGTTCTATTTGCAGGCCCGTGTGCGGCTGAGAGCTACGACATTTGCATGGAGACAGGAACAGAAGTACAGCGGATATGCAAGCAGTTGGACATAGACTATATTTTCAAAGCATCTTTCGATAAAGCCAATCGAACCTCTTCCGGATCTTACCGCGGTCCCTCAATGGAAGGTGGTCTTGAAATTCTTTCACGTGTGAAGAAAGATCTTGGTGTACCAATTGTAACAGATGTTCATGAGTCATATCAATGTGCAGAGGTGGCTGAGGTGGTGGATGTCCTCCAGATTCCTGCATTCCTCTGCCGACAAACTGATCTTTTGATTGCCGCTGCCAAAACAGGCAAAGCAGTTAAAGTGAAGAAAGGTCAGTTCATGGCGCCAGCGGATATGAAGTATGCGGTGGATAAAGTAAGAGAGGCTGGAAATGACAAAGTCTTTCTGACGGAACGTGGAACAAGCTTTGGCTATCACAACCTGGTGGTTGATATACGTTCACTTCCCATCATGCGCCAATACACGCCAGTCGTGTTTGATGTCACACACAGCATCCAACAACCTGGCGGATTGGGCGGCAAGTCCGGAGGCCAACGCGAATTCGCACCTTACCTTACCCGCGCAGCTGCCGCAGCCGGTGTCGATGGATTCTTTATCGAGACACATCCTAATCCTGCAAAGGCATTAAGCGATGGACCCAACATGGTGCCGCTGAACGAAATGGAAGAGTTTTTGAGGATGATTAAAAGTTATTGGGATATCAATTAACAAGTTCGGGATTTCAAATTCCAGATTACGAACAACGGGCAACTGTTAACTGCCAACTAATATTAGGCGCACTTGAATAATTTGAAATCTGGAATCTGAAATTTGAAATCTTGAATCTTG
>DAORAG010000487.1:0-2518 GCA_035344095.1 Cyclobacteriaceae bacterium
GAAGATTACAGTATTGGGCACCCCTACATCAACTACTTTTTTGCTACTGAATTGAAAAGGAGCGGGGTCGATTTCTTTATCGGAAGACACTGACAAAATAACCAACAACACCGATAAGCCTACCACCAATATTCCGGCAAGGATGATCCAAATACGTGACGTCTGTTTTTGCCCAGGACGGTGATTGGGAACAAAGCTTTTGTCATGACCATTTGACGTCCCGTTCGCTGGGTGACTTTGCTTGTAAGTCCTCCAGTTTTCGTACCCGACAAACTGAGCAAGCGCATTGAGTGTAGTGACCGTTGGCTTGCTATCGTATTTGATTTTGCCCCAAATCCTTTTCAGTGTCGCAACACTCAATGCGACACCAGTACTTTCCTGAATCTTTTTGCTTAGCGATTCAAAGTCCTGAGTTGACCATTCCTCGCCATTGCCCCAACCTAATTGAGATTCGATCTTACGTAAGCAAGACTGAATTGCACTGTCCTCGGTTTCTACTTCCATACAGATCCAGCGATCTCCTGTTTCAACTTGAACGAACTTGTCATTGGCTTGAATTCTTCGCGTCAAGCCCTCAGTTTCAAATTTGCGTTTTTAGTTCAAAGAATTTATCCACGCACCAAAATTTAATCGATGCACAAGCTATTTACCCTCATTTTCATTCTCATTTGTGCCAGCGATTCCGTTTTCGGACAGATTCAGAATCCGAAAGTGAGATGGAAGTTCAAAACTCAGGGCACCATCCGAGGCACTGCCGTAACCATGGGTGACCGAATCTTTTTCGGAAGCAGTGACGGTCATATCTATGCTTTGGATAAATCTACGGGGAATCAAATCTGGAAGTTTAAGACAGAAGGAGCAGTGTCAGCCACACCTTCTGTTACATCCTCCCATCTCATTTTCACCAGTCGTGACAATAATGTCTATGCGCTAAACCCAACGAGCGGCCAACTTCTTTGGAAGTTTCAAATGCAACCACTCATCGATGCCTATTGGACATGGGAGTATTTTACAGCCACACCTGTTGTCTCGGGCAATGTGGTGTATGTTGGATCGGGAGACAGTTATTTATATGCTTTGTCGACAAATCAGGGCAAGCAGCTATGGAAGTTTAAAACCAACGGAAGAATAACAGCGGCTCCTTTAGTGAAGGGAAATACCATTTATCAGCCTAGCAATGACGGAGTGGTCTACGTGCTGAATACTGACAGCGGGAAATTGCAGTGGAAGTTTGAGACAGAAGGAGCATCATTGGATTCACGCAAGTTTGGATATGATCGCACGTGCATTTTTGCGCAGCCTCTTCTATCCGACAGTCTTTTGGTCATTGCATCGCGCGATGGCAAAACTTATGGAGTAGACATCTACTCACATAAGGAGAAATGGAGGTTTACCTACGGGCCTACGTGGGCGATGGCGACTAGCCTTCAAGACAAAACGGTGTATGTAGGTTGGTCGACCAACGATCACTTGTGCGCATTGGATGTAAATACTGGAAAGGAAAAATGGAAGTTTGTTGCTAAGGGAGTAGTGTATACAAAGCCTTTGATACTTTCGAAAGAAGTGATTGCGGGCTCTTCGGATGAACATGTATACGCGGTAAACAAAAAGACAGGTGAGAAAGTGTGGGAGTACAAAACTGGCGCTCCTGTGTTTTCCTCTCCTATTATTGACAGTAATGTCATCTATTTTGGTTGCGATGATGGCAATATGTATGCATTGGAAGAGGGCGCCAAACCCATTAAAGCAGTTTATGCACCGGTACCCGGCCGCTTTGACTTTACTGTTGATTCTAAGATTGCCCCATATCTGAAAACGCGCGGATTCACCCAACTAGATTCTGCAGGGCTCGTGAAGTTTGTTAATAACCGAATTAATGACGCTGCGCCAAGCGTGATCGTGATGGGTTATGATCAATTTCCATCCAATCTTATCGGAGATAACCCGGAAAGCGGACCAATCAGAAAATACCTCGAAGCCGGTGGAAAGATCCTTTGGTTTGGAAATATCCCGAACTACTTTTCATTTGATAGCAACGGCAAGTTTACGATCAACCTTGATGTGCCCAATAAACTTCTTGGCGTAGAGTACATCCGCATTGAAGAGTCGGGTAACTACCATAGCACCTCCACCCAGGAAGGAATGAACTATGGGATGTCAACTTGGTTCACTTCGACTTACGCCAACATCACTGACAAAGATATTGTACCACTCGCCTACGATGAACATCATCGCGTAAGTGCATGGATCAAAAAATTTAATTCGAGACCGGGATCAGGATTTGTTTCATGTCGCATGTGGGCCTGGGATGCTCCATTGCGTGACGATCACCTGGAGTTGATCTACAAGCTTGCGATGTATCAGCTCGAATAAAAGTCTTCTTTTCTAAAACCATCTATATGAAGTTTATACTAACCTCAATTTTTTTCTATTGTCTTGTTCTTAACGCCTTTGCGCAGCAAAAACCTGATTTCAATACAGAGCCTAAAGTACAGTGGCGATTTAAAACCAATGCACC
>DAORAG010000488.1:0-2504 GCA_035344095.1 Cyclobacteriaceae bacterium
ATCGCTAACACTTTTGTTTCTGAACTCGTAGTTAAGAGTAAACGAATACTCTTCTGCAGGCTTGAACGGGGTGCTCTCCTGCCATAAGAACGGAATTAGAAAATAAAATAAAACCTTCATACCTGTTACCTTCTGTTTCTATCCCCTTATTCAAAAATAGTGCTAAAACACTCCAATGTAAAACCGTACAAACAAAGGTGACGCGAACTACCACCATGTGCGGTATCATCCTGCAAGTTCCTCCAGCTCCATCCACCTTACCGTCTTGGAATCAATAACATCAGTCAGCTCTTTTATCCTTACGGAGCACTTCACCAGGTCATCAGGTAATAGATCGCCATCGCTTAATTTTTGTATGAGCTCCTTTTTCTCGATCTCCATCTTTTCGATATCACTGATCAACTGCTCTAGCTCCTTTTTTTCCGCAAACGACATCTTCTTCTTTAGAACCGCCTCAGGCTGCGGACCGCGTTCCTCCACAACTACTGTATTCCCGAGATTCGCCTGCTCCTTCCCCTCCAACGAAGCCTTGTAATCCGAATAGTTACCATTGACGACTTTTATTACACCTTCTCCTTCAAAAACAAAAAGTTGTTCTACCAGGTGATCCATGAAATAGCGATCGTGAGAAACCAATACGAGGCACCCTCCAAACTTTTCCAGGAAATCTTCCAGTACGTTAAGTGTATCAATGTCGAAGTCATTGGTTGGTTCATCCAACACCAGGAAGTTGGGATTTGCGATGAGCACCTTCAGCAGTTGCAGTCTCTTCTTTTCCCCTCCGCTTAGTTTCTCTACTACGTTGTATTGCTTCTCAGGTGGGAACAAGAACAAGCTAAGAAATGCTGAGGCCGATACCTGTGATCCATCTGCGAGTGTAATAAACTCTGCAATCTGTTGTACCTCTTCAATTACCCGATTGTCACCTTTAAGCGAAATGGCCTCTTGCGTGAAGTATCCTATCTTGGTGGTCTGGCCGGGAAGCACCTCACCTTTGTCAGGCTTCGCCTTTCCGGTAAGGATATCCAGGAATGTTGACTTCCCTACACCATTATCTCCAACGATTCCAATCCTATCCTTTTTCTTGAAGATATAACTGAAGTCGTTTACAATCTTACGCTCTCCAAATTGCTTTTGTACATGATGCAATTCCAGCACCTTACCACCTTGTCGTGTCTCTTTGATGTCGAGTTCAAGCCTGTCCTTCTTGAGATTTTGTGAAGCCTTCTCCTGAAGTTCATAAAATGCCTCAACCCGATACTTCGCTTTAGTACCACGCGCCTTGGGCTGCCGCCTCATCCACTCAAGTTCTTTCTTCATCAGGTTTCTGGCCTTTGACACTTCTGCTTTCACCATTTCTTCCCGTTGCGATTTCTTTTCCAGGAAGTAAGCGTAATTGCCCTTGTAGGTATACAGTTTACCGCGGTCTATTTCCAGAATGGTATTGGCCACATTATCAAGAAAGTACCGATCGTGTGTTACCATAATTAATGTGATCTGCTGACCTGAAAGGTAAGTCTCCAACCACTCGATAGCCGACAGATCAAGGTGGTTGGTGGGCTCGTCCATAATGATGAGGTTCGGATCCTGCAGCAGCATCTTTGCCATGAACACCCTCTTTCGTTGTCCACCCGAAAGTGTAGAAAATGTCTGCTCGAAATCAGTGACACCGAGTCTGGAGGTGATCTCCTTCACTTTTGCATCAAATTCCCAGGCGTTGAGTTCTTCCATTTCCTCCAGGGATTTTTGCATCACTTCCGGTGAAGTGTCCGGATCGTGAATGGCTGCTTCATACCTCATTACAGCAGCTGCTATCTTATTGGATTCATCAAACAAAATTTGCTTCACGCTCAGAGAGCCCGCAGCAGAAGGTTGCTGTGTAAGGTATGCCAGTCTCACGCCCTCGCGGACTGTCACCAATCCCGAGTCAGATTGTAATTCCCCTGTAAGAATTTTGAGCAACGTTGACTTACCAACGCCATTTTCACCTACGAGGGCGAGCTTATCCCCAGCGGAAACACCGAGGGTGAGGTCCCGGAAAAGCCATTTTTCGTTAAATGATTTAGATATACTTTCTGCCGATAGATAGTTCACACGTCCCTGATTAGGGCGGCAATTTAGCAGAACCCAATAGGAATGACAGCCAGCCCAGTGTAAAATTGGGTGGTTAATATTTTAATAAATGGCCGCGTTCAACCAAAAGCCAGGTTGCCGCCTGACTGCTTCAGATGCAGGCAAAGAAAACACAGGCCTAACTGGAAAATGGATAAAGAGGCGATGGCTAAAAATACTAACATAGTACTCATCGTTTAACTTTAATATGAAGTTAAAGTATGGCTATTAAAAAACCTAATAATCAGTAAGTTATAGAATTGTAAAGAATGTAAATACCTGAGTATGAATCTGATAAAAACACTGCAGTCAGACTTCAACAAGCAGACCGTTAATAAGATTGTGGCTTATGTCGGTGATGACCCTGCCCGTTTCAAAACCCTGGTAGACGC
>DAORAG010000489.1:0-2495 GCA_035344095.1 Cyclobacteriaceae bacterium
GATCTCTTTCACGAATTTGCCTTGCTTGTTTACAACCGGGACATCATTGCCCAACTCGTCTTTTACAGTGATTGCCGAAATGTTATTCTCTTTACAAACACGGAAGTCATCTGCACCAAACAGTGATGCCGTGTGAACAATCCCTGTTCCGTCCTCCGTAGATACAAAGTCACCTGCTATCACCACAAATGCTTTTCCTTCTGGCTTAACATATGGTAGGAGTTGCTCGTACTTAGCCCCCAACAAGTCCCTGCCACTGTAACTGCCAACTACCTTATAAGGAACTACTTTGTCTCCCGGCTTATAGTTTTCAAAGTCAGCTTCAGCGCCTTTTTGGTCGAAGTATGCGCTTAGCCGCTCCTTCGCCAGAATCACACTCACTGGCTTGAAGGTGTAAGCGTTGTATGTTTTGACTTTTACATACTCAATTTTCTCTCCTACAGCCAGCGCACAGTTACCCGGCAATGTCCATGGAGTGGTCGTCCAGGCAAGAATGAAAAGTTCTTCATCACCATCAAATAGCGTTGATGATTGACTGTCTTTGACCACTTTAAACTGGGCCGTAATAGATGTGTCTTTCACATCTTTATAGCAACCAGGCAAGTTCAGCTCATGCGAGCTGAGCCCCGTTCCATCCGTAGGTGAGTAAGGCTGTATGCTGTACCCTTTGTAAAGAAGCCCTTTCTCGTAAAGCTGCTTCAGGAGCCACCATAGCGACTCGATGTAATCATTTTCGTAAGTAACATACGGATGTTCAAGATCTACCCAGTAGCCCATCTTCACAGTAAGATCGTTCCACTGGTTTTTGTATTTCATCACCGTTTCACGACACTTCTTGTTGTAGTCCTCCACGGAGATTTTTATTCCAATGTCATCCTTGGTGATCCCGAGTTCCTTTTCCACTTGAAGTTCTACAGGAAGGCCATGCGTATCCCAGCCGCCTTTGCGCTTCACCTGATATCCCTCAAAAGTTTTGAAACGGCAGAAAATATCCTTCACCGTTCGAGCCATTACATGGTGAATACCCGGTGTGCCATTTGCAGAAGGTGGACCTTCATAGAACGTAAACGTAGGCTTGCCTTCTCGCCTGGTGATGGACTCTTCAAAAATCTTATTCTCTTCCCAAAATGTGAGTACCTCCGAAGCAATCTTCGCGAAATCCAGTTCTTTATACTCTTTATACCGTGCCGACATTTCTATTTATAGCTAACAATATTCTTTGAAAAAATTAATCACTCTGCTGCGCTATGCTTGTTATGAATCTTGATCTTCTTCAAGTCAATCGCTTCGTCCTCAGCAGATGGATATGAATCAGGATCAAACTCATCAATCAGCGCATGTTGGCCTCGCTCATACCTGCCGCGATCAAAAGTCATTATCAGGGACGGCAACAAAATCAAGTTAGTAAACATTGAAATCAACAACGTGGTTGACGTAAGTAGTCCCAACGCGATCGTTCCCCCAAAAGAAGAAAATGTGAAAATGATAAATCCAGCGAACAACACGATTGAGGTATAGATCATGCTCTTGCCAACTTCCAGTATTGAATTGCTAACCGCCACAGGCACAAAGAAACTACGCGCATGCAGCTCTTGCCTGTACTTCGCAAGAAAGTGAATGGAGTAGTCTACCGAAATTCCAAAAGTGATACTAAAGATCAGTACAGTGCTTGGTTTTAATGGAATACCCAGGTAACCCATGATTGCAGCTGTGATCATCATCGGAATGAAATTCGGAATTAACGAAATGAGGATCATCCTTACATTGGCGAACAAGAGTCCCATGGTAACTGCAATAAGGCCAAAGGCCAACAGCAGACTCCCACGTAGATTGGTAATCAGGAATTTGTTTCCCTTAATAAATAAAGGAGTGGTTCCCGTGATCTTTGCCGTAATATCTGTACCTGCGAAAATGGTATCCATTTTTGGTTGTATCACACGATTTACCAGCGAATCCATCTTATCGGAACCAATATCAGCCACCTGCATTGAAATACGCATCGTCTGCATGGTAGAGTCGACAAATGATTTGAACAACCCTGAACTATCCGACTGGCCTTTCATGTAGCGAAGAATGAATCCCCGTTCACGATTATCGGGCAACGTATAGCGATTGGGATTGTTGTTATAAAATGCTTGCTTGGCAGCCTTCACAAAACTGACTAATGAAACCGGATTGGAGATATCCTTCTGCTGCGCAAGAAATTGCTCCAGCTCCTCAATTTTTTTGAGATTTCGTACATCGATTACTCCCCTTCGTTTGCCTGTGTTAACAACTACCTCCAGAGGCATCACCCCACTAAAGTTCTCCTCAAAAAACTCCAGGTCTTTTTTAACAACGCTTTCCTCAGGAAGGTCGTCTACCATATAGGACATGGCATGAAGTCGCATCATGCCGATAATAGCAAACACGACAATGACTATTGTGCCTGAATAAATGAATTTGCGATGACGATGCACCAGCAAATCCACTGTGGCGAGCATCTTATCAAAACC
>DAORAG010000490.1:0-2493 GCA_035344095.1 Cyclobacteriaceae bacterium
TATAATATATATGTATAGTAAGTATTATTAGTCCTGTGCATTTGTGGATAAGTGAGGAGCGGTTACTTGCCCGTGTACATCTTGTGGATTTGTGGTTTTTATAATCTGAGAAATTCTGAAGTATTCGATGGTTTTTAGGAGTTGTTCACACTTGTTCAGGTGTGGGTGAAATGTTTGAACAAATTAACGAAGTGTTTATCAATTTAGTTTGGGTGTTGGTTATCAACGTAAGTTATCGGCTTTTAATGGAAGGTTGACGTTTCAGGTTTTCGCCCTCCATAATGGGTGAGTTATCCACACATAAATCAAAATATCAACATCAGTGGCCCTAGTTCCCAATTGGCCCGAATCGGTACTTCGTATTTTTTGTCCTGGGTAACATAGAAGAAGATTCTTTCCGGTTCTTCTTTCTTAAAAATATTACCTGCGTCCCATATCCCGTTGTTGTTGGAGTCAATGACTACACGAATTTTGTAGTTCTGTGGCGTAAGGAAGTTGAAGGAATGTTTGGGTTTGTCGCGGACCTCTTCGACTAGTTCGCCTCCTGCTGTAAGCAGTTGGATGGCGTAATGGGGTTCTTTCGTTTGCGTCTGCACCAGTAGCGTGCCGGTCTGAGAAGCCTCGGTAAAAGGTATGGATACAGCGTTTTGTTTTGAGCTGTCGGACTCAATACTGACAAAGGCACTTTTGCCGAGGTATAGTTCTGTCTTGAATTTGGTGTTTTTGTAAAGGCTGTCTTTGTGAATGTCTTTGTTCAAGTGAAGCTTCTTATAAATAGGATCGTACCTGAAATCTTGAGCTGTTGTTGGTACCGTTGAAGCGGTATCGGTCTTTATGAAAATGCTGTCGTAATTTATTGTTGTCACAGGCTTGTTGAAGGTCCAGTAGTATTGGAGCTGGCTTTTGGCGAAGTCATAATTCAGTTTTCCGCCCTTCACTTGAAAATCTTCAGGGATGAAATTCAGTTTTGTTTCTATGATATAGATGGTGGTGTCGATGGGTTGTAATACGCTATCGACAGCGTGAAGCGTTATGGCCAGGCTATCAATTATGTTCTTTGGGTTGTAGACTACAATTTCCGTTTGGTTACCTCCATAGGAGTGAATAATTGAATCGGTTGTCGCTATGGTTAGATCGTATTTATTTACCGCTTTATTAAACGCAAAACGTGTAAACAAACCGGTATTTCTTATGCTGTTCAACTTTGGTGCCCGAGTGTCTAAAGTCACCAGTGAAATTGTGAGCGAATCGGTGCTACCGTGCAGATCTATCGACTCACTCAAGAATCCAAATCGTTCCGTGCGGCTTTCAACTTTTAGGTTCTTGTTTTTGTCATCAAAGGCATAGATACGATACTTGCCATCTTTGATGTTCTCTAAACTGAACTTACCTTTTTTGTCTGCTATGGTAAAATAGGTAGGGCTGTGTTCGAAAATGTCGAATGTATCGACTTGGTATAGGGCGACAGTTATTTTCTCGGGAATCTTTTCAGTCAGTGCGAGTCTTACTTTTCCTGTAATAGACGAGGAGTCGATGTTTGGTCCGGTGCTGAACGCAAGCCTTAGGTTTTCGGGTGGATTGCCTTCAGTGAGGTCTTTAATTCCTTCACGGAAAGCGATCGTATACGTGGTGCTGTCTTTCCAGCCCTCTTTAGGAGTTATTGAAACTGTTGTCTTTTTGAATTTGAAATCCACGTCTTTGCCAACCTGAGGAGAGATGAGTATTTCGTCTTTGGCATTGAACAAAGTGACATATTCGTCAAAGGTGACATCGACTGTTATACCACCGAAGTTTTTTTGTTTGTGTTCCGGGTTGGATTTAATCAGTTTGGGTGGGATGGTGTCCTTAGGTCCACCCATCGGTGTGGTCTGATTGGCGCATTGCCATAGCGGTAGTGAAAGGATGAAACTGACTGCTAAAATGGCCCATTTACGCATGGCTGGCAAGATAGACAAGACTTGAGTAATTGTTGTTTGCTTTGGCTTTTCGATTCGATTGATAGCCGGACAGGAATGCGCTGATTGGCGACAGCAAGTTGTGAGAGCTGTTGTTCCTGTATTTTTCACTTAGCAGCGAAACGTAGTATGCATCTAGTCTCATCGGGTAGATTTCCTCAAGCTTAAATCCGTTTTTCTGAAGAAGCGCTCTCATCGTGGATTTGGAAAAATGCCAAAGGTGTCTTGGTACATCGTAGGCTGCCCAGTATTGTCTGTATTTGTACGCATCTGCGGATTCCAAATTTGGAACCGCTACAAATATCAATCCGTCTTTTTTCAACACCGATTTTAGTTTGGTCATTGTGGAATTGATATCGTGCAGATGTTCCAACACATGCCAGAGGGTGATCACATCTTGAGAGCTGCTTGCCAAGTGAAGTGTTTCGGTGACCTTAGTTGCCTGGAGAAGTTGATTCGCTTTGTTTCGGGCCAGTTCTGATGGTTCGACACCGCTGACGTTCCATCCTGCTTTTGACATGTGCTGCAAGAATTCACC
>DAORAG010000491.1:0-2467 GCA_035344095.1 Cyclobacteriaceae bacterium
CCCCTTATGCGCGATGGTATCGGCATACCCGAGAAAAATATAATCATCAAGTACAACCTTATCGATCAGATAGGTACCATCACCATTTACCGGCTTCACTGCAATAGTATCATAAGCACCTGTATTTGTAATTCTAAATAAGGTCATATCCCCCGCTGTTGCAGGGTCTGTTGCCGAAACCAGTAACCTTCCTGATAAGTTGGCAACGGCTAAAATGTTCTGGGGAGCCGTCTTGAGCATGATGCCAGGAACTAGTGCATTGGTGATCTCACATTCATAGTCACCCATCTGAGCCCTATTGATTGCAACTATCTCATATTGTTTGGAATTGGCTCCTGTTATTGGTGTTCCATTTAATTTCCACTGATAGATATCGTTAGTTCCTCCGCCATCTGTGGACAGCAGATAATTGGTGCCTACATCAATTTGTAGATTGGCGGGATCACCAATCAAGGCCTGGTCTTGAAAATCCGTGGTAATAATGCTAGCGTTTGCCTCAAGTGAACTGAAATCCAATTCATTTCCGGAAACATCCAGTGTCTGTATGGCAACAATGTCACTGACTTTGGGCAAAGTTGTAATCTCGTTGTCAGAGAGGTTAATCGCCTGCAGGGCATTTATGTCAACTAAATCAACTGGTACGTCTCCTGTAACGTTATTGTTTGGAAGTTGAAGCGATGTGATACTCGCTCCGGTTTGTGTAACACCAAACCACGTGCTGACTGGACCAGTTAGCCAATTTGTTTTGTTAGTCCAACTTGGTCCACCTGTTGAATTGTAAAATGACACTAAGGCCAGCGAATCGATAACGATGTTTCCGGGAAATCCAGCGGCCACAGAAAATAATCCTCTTATCCCCTTAGAATAACTGGTCACTTTAACTCTGCCTGAGGCCTCCGTTAGATACCTTCTGCCCATACCTTCAAACCTGGGCTGGCCATTTGCATTCCGTACCACCACCACTTCAGGATCAGACGGTAGTGAGTTGGGAAAATCAACTTCCACGTAGGCGGCTGTATCAAGTGGGTTGACAACATGGCTTCGCCATGTGTAGGGGAAACCTATGAGGGAGGTAACAGCGGCACCTGCCGTAAAGGAAGGGGTAGGTTCTAAGGTAACAGTTATTTTTGGCGAAGAACCTGCTACCCGATAGAAACGTATAGGCAGATAGTGCGTATCGTCTCCAATCGGAAAGATTCGATCTCCTACACCTTGTCGCGCCATCACACCTTTTACATATGAGGTTGGGCCAAAATTTTTGACAACCGCTGTAGGGCCAAGTTGTAAGGTGTCGTTCGCATTCACCATTTTGACAAATCCTCCGTTGAGCAAGAGGCTATCCTTCAGGATAATATCTCTCGTCAATTCGATAGTTCCCCCACCAGTTATCGACAGATAGCCAATGTTAGCAAGTCCAGTTCCCAAGGCCAACGTTTTTGTATCGGGGTAGTTGAGAATGAAACCTCCCTTGCTTGCGGGATTGATTGAACCCGTGTGGGAAAACACACCGCTTGTCCTAATTGAACCATTGAGCAACAACGTACCATCGCTCTGCCAATCTCCATTAATGACAACCAGGTTGGCTGAACTTGTGATACCAATTCCATCATTTGTAATAAAAGGCTGGCCCAAGACCCACCCCACATCACAAAAGAACAAGAACAATAAAATGACTCTTCTCATCGCTTAAAATGGTCTGAGTACACCACCGATCATAATAAAGACGCGACCTTCGGCAGCCGGAATCGTTGCGCCTTCCACGATTGCATCGCCACCACCGACATTGAATACATAAAAGGTTTCGCCTTCAGTCACCGGAAAGGAGAACGTATAGTTAAAGGAATCTACCGTGTAAGCCATCGCTCTTACTGTGATGCCACCTCCACCAGTGGCCTGATGGGTAGACATTTTTATACCGCCTTGAAAAACTGAAATTGCATTTCCTTCAGCTGAGTTCAACGCGCCAATTGCAGATCCCCCAGCCGCATTTGTTGCGGCAAAGAGTGCAGCAGCTCCGTTAGCTGGCTCATTATTCCAAAAGTTACCTGCACTTCCGCTTCCATCTCCAGGTTCCTTTACACCATACACCGCATCAGTTGAACCAGTAGCTCTAGCGTAAAGGGCGTAACCTGGGCCATTATTGATCGCCTCGATGGCATTGCCACTCGCACCATTATGTAAGGCTTGAATTGCAGTTCCATTTTCACCTGTATCCTTGTTTCCCCAGATTGAAGGACCTGACCCTACCGCTTCAGCGAAAAGAGCGGCTGTTCCATTGGAGGCGTCCACATTCTGGATGATGGCTCCGTAACCATTGGTGCCAAAATTGTCAGCCCATAGTGCGGCTGTATTTGCTGATGAGCCATTTTTTCTGAAATAAGCGCCATTACCCGCGCCCAGATTTAAACCTCTCACAGCAGAACTTCCCGTTCCTGACCCATTTGTCTCACCGTATAGGGCGGCAAAG
>DAORAG010000492.1:0-2447 GCA_035344095.1 Cyclobacteriaceae bacterium
GTTGGCTGATCTGGCGGTGGAAAGGTTGATGAAATTGATGCAGGCAAGCAACGCAATAAATACGGCAATAGCAGCCGAGATATACAGGTTCCCGATATTCCCATTTTTTTCGATTTCATCTTCCAGTGCTGACCGTAGGTGAATGCTGCTAAAGGGTTGTAAGTACACACTGATAGAAGATGGCACGTCCGCTTGCAGGCTGTCGATGACTTCGGCAGCAATGCCCTTTCTTACAAGGCCATTCAATTGTTCCTGAAATTGTGACGCTTTGCTTGTTGATTTCAGTCGCACGTAAGTGTACACCCGCGGCACCCTCCACGAGCCATCCATTCCATCCGGCCAGGACTTGATGGCCAGAATGTGGCTGAAATGAAAGTGCGATTGCACTGGTGGGTCCTCTGCTATCGCTGATATTGTTGCCTCATATCCTTGCGCCAGATGGATAGTCTTGCCAAGCACTGCATCCTCCGAGCCGGATTCGTAGTCGAAGTAACGCTTTGCCGCAGATGCAGTGATGACCACATTTCTCTCTTTGTTCAATGCACTGCTTGCTTCACCTGCAATAAGTTTAAAGTCAAAGAACTGAAGGAAGTTGGAGTCAGCCAGCAGAAGGTAGTCTTCGGTATAACTTGTCGTGTCGTAGGTGATCGGAAAAGTTTTCCATGCGCCAAATCGTGTTGCTTCCTCTACAAGGTCGTTCTCCTTTAGCGCCTTGGCCACTACGGATGGACTTAATGCTGTTTCAATACTGGATTTTTTGTCGCTTACCGTGGATGCGATCCTAAATATTCTGTTGCGGTCAGGGAGGTGCCTATCATAGCTGAGTTCGTCAGCGATATAAAGTCCGATCAACAAGCTACTGGTAATTCCAATTGTAAGTCCCAGAATATTGATGAAGGTATAGCCCCTGTACTTTCTTACCACACGCAGGACTATTTGCAGGTACTTGACGATCATAGATTTCACCAAGATACTAAGCAGACCTCAATTGGATTGCGCTAATTTTTTCGATCGGTAAATGACTTTAAAGCATCTTTTGGCAGGAAAGGATTGATGACAATTACCTCAATCCCTGATGTAAGTCATTATAATTGAGTGAGATCGGGGATAGTTTCACATAACCTTTAACCCTTTTAGCCATGGGCCTCGAAATAAAAAAATACCCCAAAGCCGATCTTGGTCAGTACAGGGGACTCATTTTTGGGTTCAGCCTGGTGTTGACCATGGGAATAATTGTCACCGCGTTCGAATGGAAAAGCTATGACAAAGGCATTGCAGATCTTCAGGACAGGAGCGTAAACTCCTTTGAGATCTTAGCCGAAGTACCGCCAACAGATATTCCGCCTCCTCCTCCTGCAGTCGTTACCCAGCCTTCCATAGTCGAAGTGCCTGACGAAGAGGAAATCATTGAAGAGATGAAGATCAAGATTGACATCGAGATGAACCAAGATACCCGAATCGAGCAGATCGCGATTCAACCAGCGATGGCTGCTATCGAAAAGGAGGATACTGAGACTATCTTCACAGTGGTCGAAAATCCTGCAGAGCCGGAGGGTGGTGTTCAGGCATTCTATAAATATGTTTCAGAGAACATACACTATCCAGCGCAGGCCAACAGAATGGGTATTGAAGGAAAAGTGTTTGTTGAATTTGTGATCAATAAGGATGGGACGCTAACCGACTTTGTCATCGTGAAAGGAATAGGTGCGGGCTGCGATGAGGAAGCTGTTGAAGTATTGAAGCGTGCACCAAAATGGAAACCAGGAAAGCAACGTGGAGTGCCGGTTCGCCAACGAATGGTGCTGCCTATCATTTTCAAGCTCTCACAGAGAGGCTGATCTAGAACAGTGAAAAATAAAACCCCGACCGTAAGGCGGGGTTTATTTTTTTGTAAGCTGGGTATTTACGCCATGTAGGTCAGTATGGAAGCCGCCACCAGCAACATGGCAAGGTGATATCCGGTATTGATTCCGAATAGTTTCCATGATTTCTTTTCCCATGCCACCGCACCGAGATCGATCGGTAGGTAGAACCCAAGCCATGTAAAAATCGCTGAGTTCATTATCGTGCCGATTTTTGGCATCTCGTTCATTCCAGGAACGAATGTCCAGGCAGCCATGTTGTGGGCGAATACATAGGCCATAAGGAAATTCCCTATCACCATAATAATCATTCCTTTTGCCATTTCGCCTCCGGACGGTTTTACACTCATGTCAAAACCCATTTCTTTGGCCCAGGCCTTTCCGAATAGGGGGGTGTACCAAAGAAATCCAAGAACAAAGTTGGCCACCACAGCGATGACGATGGCCGTGTAGTTAATTGGTAATTCCATAATAAGTTATTTTTTGAGTGTGCATTATCCTGTCAATGTAAATAAAATAAGTGCTTAGATAGGTAGGGTACATATCCCAAAATTTTGAATATCCTATCAGGAAGTTTGATTTTAA
>DAORAG010000493.1:0-2427 GCA_035344095.1 Cyclobacteriaceae bacterium
AATTGTTTTTTATTTCCTTCCTTCATCCTTACATCCAGGAGCGATGATAGCCGCTCGCCATATCGAGCAGGCATACCCGATCGGTAGAACTGAACTTGATTTATCGCGTCAGGATTGAATACAGACAGGAAGCCCATCAAGTGAGAGGCGTTATATACTGGCGCCTCATCCAGCAAAATCAGATTTTGATCTGCGCTTCCACCTCTGACGAAAAAATTGGTGGATCCTTCCCCGGCTATTTTTACACCAGGCAAAGTTTGGATTGATTTAATAATATCAACTTCTCCGAGTAAAGCTGGCATTTTTTTGATTTCAGATATGCCCAGACTGCTCACACCAATATCGGGGGAGTAGATGTGACTAAGAGAATCATCTTCTGCGACAGCTTGAATAGTAATTTCATCCAGCTGGGTCGAAGTTGCCTGAAGTGCGGCATCCCGCTTTGATGATTTATCGATCGTCACATCATAAACTTGTGGTTCATACCCAACGTAGGAATAGACCAAACTGTAGTTACCTGTCGGTACCGTTATGGAATAAAATCCATATGCATTAGCTGCAACACCCAACGGAGCCGCACCTGGGTTATCTTTCGGTTTCAGTAGAAGAGTCGCCCCAATGAGTGCTTCTCCAGTTGATCCATCTTTGATGTATCCGCTTAAAGTTGCCGTATTATCTTTTTCTTGCTCTCTTGGATAAATGATGATCTTGTCATTACGCCATAAGAAACTCAGATTGGTTTTACTTAACAAAGCCTCAATGACCTTTTCTAAAGGAGCAGTTTGTTTGTCGAGTTCTACTTCGATCGCCAGGTCAGGGAGTTTTGGGTTATAAGTTACAGGCACCCTGCTTTTGGTTTTCAATTCAATAAGCCACTGCTCCACAGTTTGAGTCTTGTTGTCGATCGAAACATTGATTGTTTGGGCATGAGCAAGAAGTCCCATCATCAATAGGATAGTAATCAGCCTTATCTGCTTGTACATGCCGTTTCAGTAATTAGATAGCCAGAATTTGTTTTCTTGTACTTCAAACCGAGAGCAATTGATAACTCTTCCATGACTTCTGACAAAGGTTGGTTATTGAATGTCGCAGTGAGAGAGCAGGAAGCGATATTGAGCTCCGTTTCGATTGAATCAGGATAAAATTCATTCAACTTGACGAGCACTTCACGGAGGTTAGTGTCTTCGAAATCAAATCGACCTGTTGCCCATGACATGAAATTTTTGTCTTCGTTCTGGCTGTGGTAGAATTTTACCAACTGTCTGTTCCAGCTTCCAACTTCGCCTGGTGAAAGCCTAAGTGATTGGTCATCCTCTTGAGCGTAAAGTTGAACGCTGCCGGTGGCAACGATAACCTTTGTTCCTTCATCATTGGTGTCAACAGAGAAACTTGTTCCCAATACTCTCACTCGTTCACTACCCGACTCTATAATAAACGGGGCATCTTCATTTCTAGTGATGTCGAAAAAAGCCTTGCCATTTAATGACACCACTCGGGATTTATTGGAGAACGATTCAGGATAAGACAGGCTCGAATTAGCCGCTAACCATACATGTGAACTGTCGGGTAGTATTAATTCTTTTACGGTCTCACCTGACGCAACTACGTATTGGACTGGTTTTCCAATTTGATGATATAATGCAATGACCATCAGCCCGAGCAGAATAACTGCTGCTGCCCTCATGATCATTGTGCCCCATATTCTCGGAACGGTTTTCTTCAGGTGCAGAGATTCAAACTGAGCCCACGCCTTTTTCGGATTTGCATTTGGCCCATCGGTATGTCTGGCTGCCAGCTGCCAAATTGCCTCGTACTCTCGGAATTGGGCCTCATTGGAGGACGATTGTCTCCACTGATCAAGCCATTCCTGTTCTTCTGCCGTGGCGGTACCCGAAAAGTGCCGCGCGATAATTTCCTCGATTTTCTCATCCATATCTACATGACAGCAGATTCTGCAGATTTACTCAAAGGCTGTGAAATTTTTTTATAAAGATGCTACAAGTACTGTAGCCGCCAGAAACGGCTTTAATATCTCGCGGAGCTTGCTAAGCGCGATCGCAAGTTGATTTTCAACTGTCCGTTTTGACAATCCCAGATGTTCGGCTATTTCTTGATTTCCAAATCCCGCTTTTCTGCTAAGGGTGAAGATGATCCGGCATTGGGGAGGAAGTCTTTCAATAGCATTGTCCAACATCGTAATCAGTTCCTCTTCCTCTAGTTTAGTAAGCTTGGCACCGGGGATGTCAGATGTTTCTGATGAAATCTTCAGTCGACTTTGTTTCTCAAGGTAATTCAAACATGAATTTACAGTTGACTTTCGCAGGTAGCCCCCCAGATTGGTATGCACTGTAAGTTGATGGCGGTTTGCCCACAACTTTGCGAATACATCCTGCACGATATCTTCTGCACTCATTCTATCCCTCAGCA
>DAORAG010000494.1:0-2427 GCA_035344095.1 Cyclobacteriaceae bacterium
TACTGGCGTTGGGATAGAATTCAGGAAATGAATCAAACTGGTTACTATCCTTACACACCAGCTAGTGGATTGTTCTTTGGGCTCGATGAAGCATTAACGATGATCGAAGAAGAAGGGCTCGACAATCTTGTGGCGCGACACAAACGATTAGCTGCCGCGTGCCGAGCGGCAACAAACAAATGGGGACTCGAAAATCAATGCCTCAATCCTGACGAGTACTCCGACTCTACCACTGCTTTAATTATCCCGCAAGGGCACAATGCAGACGAACTGAGAAAATATATTCTCGCTAATTTCAATATGTCATTAGGTTCCGGACTAGGAAAACTAAAGTCAAAAGTCTTTCGACTGGGTCATCTCGGTGATTTCAATGAATTGATGTTGTTAGGAATGCTATCCGGTGTTGAAATGGGACTTGAGAAAATGAATATCCCATATCAAAAAGGCGGTGTGCAAGCAGCAATGGATTTTCTGAGTAACTCTGCGGATTCATGAACGCGGTATCCTCGAATCCAGTTCTCACCTTAGTTGCATTTATACTCCTGGTTGTCGTACTGTTCTTTCTCATTGCAAGATGGAAGTGGCACGTTTTCCTCGCATTGCTTATCCCGATTATCTTCTTCGGTATTATCCCCGGGGTACAGCAAGAAAATTTTATCGAGGCATTTGAAGAAGGGTTTGGTAAGACCTTAGGAAAAATCGGGGTGGTGATTGTACTCGGATCAATCATTGCTGAAGCATTGAAACATACAGGGGCAATAAAGACGATCACTCATTCTATCATATATCTAGTTGGATCGAAACGAATTCCTCTGGCTTTGACATTCACGGGATTCGTATTGGGCATCGCCATTTTTTCTGATGTTGCCTATGTTATACTAAATCCGCTCGTTCATGCCTCTGCCATCGCTACCAATACGGGCATCGCTGCCATGTCAACTGGATTGGTTGGCGCGCTTCAGCTTACGCACGCCATTGTTCCTCCTACTCCCGGACCATTGGCGGCAGCAGCACTTGTGGGTGCAGACATTGGAAAAATAATTGTGTATGGAAGTATGTGCTGTCTCGTTGGATCCTTATCATGCTGGATTTGGGGTAAGTGGGTTGTTGGTCCACGCATATTGACCACAGGTAATCCTGAGTTTGCAACAGAAACACATTCGGGCATGCCCTCCGCCAATTCCATTTTTTGGTCGTATGTACCTATTGTAGTTCCTATTATTTTAATCTCGCTTCAAAGTGTAGCGAAGTTCTACCTGGATGACGGTAATGCAGTGAAGCCAATCATCACTTACCTAGGCTGGCCGGTGTGTGCGCTTACTATCGGGGTTTGGTTAGCTTATCGCAATGTAAAAAGTGAAGAAGCCAAGAAGGAATCTAAAAACAATTGGATCGAAACAGCGCTGAAGGGAGCAGCAATGATCATTGTAGTGACTGGACTTGGCGGATCGCTCAGCGAAATCCTGAAGGGCACTCCGGTCGTCAACTACATCGTAGATTTTTTTGTGCACTATCAATTGCCCGCCATCATCCTTCCTTTTCTCATTGGTGTGATTGGCAACATGATCACAGGTTCAACTACAGTTGGCGTTATTACAGCGGCATCGATCGTGGCCCCCATGCTTTCCAGCCTGCAACTTTCTCCCGAAGCCGCAATGTTGTCCGGAGCGTCCGGATCAGTTATCATCAAATACGTCAACAGCAGCTACTTCTGGGTTTGCACATCGTTGAGCAGACTCACGGTCAATCAGGCGATGCTCGCGTATGGAGGGGCTACACTCGTTGGAGGTGTCGTTACGTTTCTTTGCGTTTGTCTTCTTTGGGCGCTGGATTTTATTTAGGGAATCAGCCTTCCATCATGCGCCTTCCGATGTACCCTGTCAACACAAGCCGGGACAAAACCCCTGCTTAGCTTCTCAGTATGAATTTTAAACCTTGGTTCTTTCTCAAGCACAGTCACGACACTTTCATGAGTTACTGCCTTATTAAATTCTTCAAGCTTGTAACTACCAGCCAGATAGGCTTCATTGATCTGCTTTATGATCTCTGCAAACAAAGCATTCAAAAAGTCGAGATACGAAGTATCATGTTGCACTTCGCCATGCCCCGGAATTAATGTGGCGTAAGGAAACGCTGCAAGTTTTCGCAATGTTTCGAGCCACTCCAGTGAAAATGTGCCTGATTCGTAAGGAGAAGGGTGGACTACAAGATCTCCGGTGATCAAAATTTTTTCATTTGGCAAAAAGATGACGCCATCACCTCTTGTATTTCCTCTTCCGAGATAATGAAATTGAAATTCTCTGCTTCCACTCTTCAGTGTCATTGTCTCGTCAAAAGTCATATTGGGAAATGTGGGCTTCAATTTCTTCACCGACTCAATGTCACCTTTCACAAAAGCAATCCCGTCTTTCAACTCCTGTTTCTCTG
>DAORAG010000495.1:0-2425 GCA_035344095.1 Cyclobacteriaceae bacterium
AACGTGATGAAGGGGCATGCTGTGGCTAATGGCGTGTTTGTAGCCGCAGCTAATCGCATTGGCCTTGAGAAATATGTTCCAGGCACCAATGGTCTTGAGTTTTGGGGAGCCTCATTCATCTGCGGACCACAAGGCGAAATCCTGGCCATGGCGTCACACGACAAGGAAGAAATATTGATAGCAGAAATTGATTTGTCGTTGCAAGAGAACGTAAGACAAAATTGGCCCTTCTTCCGAGACAGAAGGATTGATGCATTTCAGGATCTTACCAAGCGGGCAATCGAAAACTAGATGGCATCACGTAGATTCCCTGCAGAGTGGGAGACGCAACAAGGTGTTCTCCTCTGCTTTCCTCATAATGGTAATGACTGGCCCGGCAAACTGAATCCAGTTCAGTGGGCCTTCGTTGAGTTTATCAAAAAGGTGGCGGAACAGGAGGAAGTAATCCTGGTGGTAAAGGATGAAAAACTAAAGGCAACTGTGGCCGAGTACCTGGACAGGGCTACCGTCAAACTAAAGAACGTTAAATATATTATCCAGCGAACCAACCGCAGCTGGATGCGCGACTCCGGGCCCATCATTGTAAAGAATGGTAACAAGCGTGAGGCCATCAACTTCAACTTCAATGCATGGGCCAAGTACAACAACTACCAGCTTGATAAGAAGATACCCGAAGTAGTAGCGAAGCATTTGAACATTCCAGTAACTCAGGCGATGTATAAAGGCAAGCCTGTCGTGATGGAGGGTGGAGCGCTTGAGGTAAATGGGAGCGGTACGATGATTACTTCAGAGGAATGTATGCTGCATCCGTCCATCCAGGTTCGTAACAAAGGGTTTCGAAAAGAAGACTATGAGGCTGTGTTCTATGAGTACTTTGGGATTGAAAAAACGATCTGGGTAGGTGATGGGATTGCAGGTGATGACACACACGGGCACATCGATGACCTTTGCCGTTTCACCAATGAAGACACCGTCTTGACTGTGGTTGAGAGAAACAAAAAGGAGAAAAACTACAAGCCATTACAAGACAACCTGAAACGATTGAAAAAGGCGAGGATACACGGGGGCAAGCAGCTAAATGTGGTGGAACTCCCTATGCCGGGGCGGATCATATTCGAAGGGATTTCGTTACCTGCCAGCTATGCCAACTTCCTTATCATTAATAATTGCGTATTGGTACCCACATTCAATGACCCAGCCGACCGGATCGCGCTGGATACCATAGCCCCGTGTTTTCCGGGAAGGCAGATCATTGGTATCAGTTCTATCGATCTGATATGGGGTTTTGGCACGCTACATTGTCTAAGCCAACAAATTCCAAAATAGGGTTTTGGGTAATAACCCTGAACCGCAACACTATTTGCAAGGTGGCACCCGAAGCTATAAATTGGGTGTTTTTTAAACCGTAAACCTGCCATGACCAAGACGATAAAGCCCGTTATCAAAGAGACGGATGTGGTGTTAATGGGCGCTGGCATAATGAGTGCAACCCTGGGCATGCTGCTGAAGGAGCTCGACCCCAGCATCACTATTCAGATCTTTGAGCGACTTGACGAGGCTGGCATGGAAAGTTCAGATGCATGGAACAATGCCGGCACAGGTCATTCGGCTTTTTGCGAACTTAATTACACTCCTCAAAAAGAAGACGGGTCGGTGAACATCGCCAAAGCGTTGAAGATTGCTCAATCGTTCGAGGTGTCGCGCGAGTTTTGGTCTTACCTGGTTGAAAAAGGAATAATCAAAGATCCCACGCAATTCATCATGAAAGTTCCTCACCTCAGTGTGGTTTGGGGAGAGGATAATGTCGACTTCCTTAAGAGGCGTTACGACTTGATGAAAGAAAGTCCGCTTTTCAGTGACATGGTGTATTCAGAAGATCGTGATGAAATGATGGAGTGGGCGCCCCTGGTAATGCGGGGCAGAAGCAGCCTTCAGAAAGTTTCTGGCACACACATGAGCATCGGCACCGATGTCAACTTTGGTGCACTCACACGAAGTATGATCAGCAAGTTAGAGACAATGGATGGGGTCACAATACATTACAATATGGAGGCGCTCGATCTTGATCCTGATGGAAAAGGAGGATGGGATGTTTTTGTAAAGAGTGAATTAAGCGGAATTAAAGATCAATGCAATGCCAGGTTTGTATTCATTGGGGCAGGAGGGGCAACACTTCACTTGCTCAAGCGTGCTGAGATCAAAGAACGAAAAGGATATGGTGGATTTCCTGTAAGTGGGATGTGGCTAAAGTGTCGCAACAGAGAATTGATAGAAAAGCATCATGCCAAAGTGTATGGAAAGGCATCCGTAGGTGCTCCTCCCATGTCTGTACCCCACATCGACTCCCGATGGATCAATGGCAGAAAAGAACTGCTGTTTGGTCCTTTTGCAGGCTTCTCTACGAAGTTCCTTAAGAACGGCTCAT
>DAORAG010000496.1:0-2423 GCA_035344095.1 Cyclobacteriaceae bacterium
TATCTGTCCTGGTGACTGATCACAGACAACTGATTTGCAGTCAAAATGAATAGATGTATGTTCGATTAGAAGTTGGCTTATGAAAGAAACGAGAAGATGGCAGCACAACTTCCTGATATTGTATTGCTCAACGGCAAAGCGAGAGACCTTTACTCCAACCCGCTCGAATCCTTTTGGGAAAAGACAGGACGAAAGCGTCCAGACTTCAAAACACAACAAAATTGTAAAAGAGGTTATGTTGCCTCGTGGTCGATTGAAAGAGGCAATCTTGTGCTTACCGATATCACTGGAATTTACTATCGTATTGGTCTCTTTGGACGAAGGGAAAGTCAAATCACTGTCGGTCGTCTCTTTCCTAAATCCAAATCACATGCTATACTAGCCAATTGGTTTTCCGGGAAGTTGCGCATTCCGGATGGAAACATGACGATGTATGAGCATGTAGGATATAATTCACGGTTTGAAAAGGAAATAATAATAACGATCGAAAAAGGTGTTGCTATCAAAACTGTAAAGCTGGACTATACAAAGCAGACTCTAGTGGTCAACCCGATAACCATGTAGCATTATCTATTCTGACTTCCTTCCCATTAATGGCAACCGTCTTCTCCTCATACCGGTAGCGGCAAAAATGGCATTCGCAACAGCTGGCGCAACTACGGGCACTGCAAGCTCCCCAAGACCTCCTGGTTTGCCAGATCCCTGCTCAAACACGATATCAATTTCGGGGGCTTCTTTCATTCGAAGCGTGTAATATTTATCAAAGTTTCCTTCTAAAACGGCTCCATCACTGATGGTAATTTGTTCTTTCATCGCAGCTGATAGTCCAAATAAAATACCACCTTCGATTTGGGCTTTAGCACCCAATGGATTGATAATCATTCCCGCATCCACAATAGCAATAATTTTTTTAACTGTGAACGCTAACCCATTGGCAGGAATGACCTCAGCAACCAACGCGATGTAAGCGTCCAACCCAAAATGACAATAAGTCGCGACACCTTGGGATCGCTTCTTGTTTTTCATCCAATCTGCTTTAGCTTTTACAGTTTCCAAAACGCGAGCGTGCCGTGCAGGATCGTAAGTCTTGGTTCCCCAAAAAGGATGAGTAACATCAAACGGGTTCCGTTTCTTTATTAAATTCAATCTGTACTCCACCGGATCCTTTTTAGCAGCATGAGCCAACTCGTCTATAAATGATTCAACTGCAAATATGTTAAATGAATATTCTACCGACCGCCACCACCCCCGATTAACAAGTGACTTCGCACCGGAATACTCTGTTCTCATTTGAGGTACGGAATAAACTAAATCTCCCGCTAGTCCACCGAGTGTTTCGTTTGACGCATCACTTGAATTTCCCCATACATTGATAGTCGTAGACACCAAATGATGGTACCAGGTTTTTGGATTACCAATTTCATCGAGCTCAGCATGCATGCGATGAACTGCGGCTGGCCTATAAAATCCATGCCTGAAATCATCCTCCCTGGTCCATATTACTTTGACTGGCGCGTTCACCTTCTGTGAAATCAATGCCGCCTCAACTGCATAATCAAAATTGATCCTCCTCCCAAAACCGCCACCGATCGGAAGCACGTGAACGGTGATCGTGTCAGCTTTCACACCCAATGCTCTGCTGATGCCCATCACCGCCCACTCTGGAAACTGCAAAGGCCCCCAGATCGTCACTTTGTCCGGTTCGACATGAGCAATGCAATTCATCGGTTCCATCTGAGCGTGACTAACAAACGGGACTTCGTATTGAGCAGTTACTACATAGCCAGCTGCGTTGACGATATCAAAAGGCTCACCAACTTCCTTTACTTTACGACCCGCTGCTGACACCAAGTCAAACATTTGCTTACTTAATTGATTTGAATTCTCTCCACCATCCACAGGCTCATCCCACTTGATGGTAAGATGTTTGCGCGCTTTTTCTACTGTCCAATAATTCTTGCCGACAATTGCTACTCCACTTCTCACTTGAGATCCTGCCCCGGTCTTTTGAACTTCAACCACATCCACGATTCCATCGATCGCCTTCACCGTAGATCCGTCAAAACTCTCGACCTTTCCTCCAAAATGTGGACATCGCTCAACGCTGGCATAAAGCATTCCCTCTACCTTATAGTCGATGCTAAATACTCTTGTGCCATTTACGACTTGACTTCCATCAACGCGCTTGACATTTCTGCCAAGAACCTCGAAGTCTTCCGTCTTGAGGTCTGCTCTTGGGGGAACCTCTAATTTAGAGGCAATTTCAATCAACTCGCCTATAGTGCACCTTCTTTCATCTTTAGTTGTAAAGTAACCGGATGATATTCTACAAAGCGTTTTATCAATATTGAATTTCTCCGCTCCCGCATTCAGCAGCATTTCCCTCGCCACAGCCCCCGCATGCCGAAGGGGTTCCCAAATAT
>DAORAG010000497.1:0-2420 GCA_035344095.1 Cyclobacteriaceae bacterium
GGACGAACGCAGGGAGGAGAGCGGTCCAACTCGCTACGCTCAGACAAGGCCCGCCGAGTGATAAGAGCGTTCATCCCGAGAGCCGGACCGGAGGCGTCGGTCATAGGGAAGGAGTGAATTGATTAAAGCTCTAGCAGAGGAGCCTAGGAGTTAATCAAGTTGATGGACAAATGAGATGACAAAAAATGCGGAACATGTAACACTTTGCTTAGGAGAACAGTTACATTTTGGCCATCATCAATAAACATAATGAATTAATAAGCTGTTGATTTAAATGAATTTTAATTTTATTAAAAACCTGAGATTACCTAAAAATGTACACATTGGCCTATAGTGGTACATAGGGCAGAAAATCAAGTTCGCAAGATGATTCCAAAACGATTGTTGCCTTAATTATGCAGACTTGGTACATCTTCAAAAAACATCATCTCCCTATAAAAATGATAAAATCATTATGAGGAGAATCTGCAATGAATTTTCAACTCATTCCTACTGCCGTACTTTTCGCAATTTTCTTCTTTTTTCTCCCAATTCCTTCAGAAGCCCAATCAGAATGTGTTCCATCTGACTCGGAAATAGCTGTTTTTCGGCACGCCGACTATAAGGGAAAATGTCGCATTTCAGGAAAAAACGATTACCCTACTCTGGAATCTCTCAAAATAGAAAATGACTCTATTTCCTCAATTAAGGTAGGACGCAACGTACAGGTCATACTTTGTGTTCACACATGGTATCTCGGGCATTGCGAAAGAATCACAGAAGACGTTCCTTTCTTGGGTACAACTCCCATAGGTAACGACCGAGTATCATCTATGAAAATCCAGCCACGCGGTCATCTCGAATGCGTTCCTAAAGAACGTCAGGCTGCTTTTTATATGCACGCTAATTACGTAGCCCCTTGCGTCGTTACTGACATAGGGTATTTTCCTATTGACGGTATGATTGGTTTGGGGAACCTAACAATCTCTTCTGTTAGAAGTGGGAAAGGCACTGGGGTAACCCTCTATAGGGGTTATTTTTATACTAATCTTTCTAAGAAGACGAAAGAAAACATTCCAGACCTCTCTGCTTATTCATTAAATGATGAAGTGAGATCATTGAAAATCTATAAAGACGCCAAAAACCCCTTTAATAATGAAGTTTCATTCTGTCAGCAACCAAACCTCACAGGAACATGTATTACAAAAAGTCTGGGAGATTATCCGTCACTTGGTATAGGTTCTATTGCCTCTGTCAGGCTGGGAAGCGGAACACAGGCAATTTTGTGTACCAGCTTTGGTTTCGAGGGTGAATGCGTAAGAGCTTCTTCTTCCGATACAAGGGATGTAGGTACTACTTTTGAACGCATCTTCTCCGTACGAGTACAACCAGATGGGGTTATCCCCTGTGCTGCCACACCACAGGAAGTTTCCGTCTTTATGAATCGTGAATTTGTAGGACCCTGTAATAATCTTAGTGAGGGGGAATATGTAAGCGTGGCTTTTATGGGGATAGACCGTTACAAAGATGACGATGGCATTTCATCATTAGGAATAAAAAATGATAGTAACCTCCAAGTATGCGGGTGTACTAAACAATATTTCGGGAGCGGAGGAAAGTGCCAAGCATTTACTCGTAATGTTTCTTCGTTAAGAGATACCTCCTTGGTTGATGATATTCTTTCTATCAAAGTGACGGAACGAGGGGAAACTTGCAAACCTAAAGAACCTAATGAGCCTCCCCCCCCATTAGTCCAATGTCTTGGGACGAATACCTGTTTTGGTTTAAAGGAACCAGGAGTATGTAGCAGCCGAGATGGATGTTGGTGGGGGGACCCGTTATCTGTTGGCGGACCTCCAAGTTGTAACAATAATAGAGGTTCATTTGAAGAGCGTATTAAAGGGTGCTCAAATTATTCTGATTCAGAAAGCGCTTGCACTGCGCAAGGAGGCTGTAATTGGATAGACTAAATACTAAAGGAAAACCATTATTGCCAGCATACTAATAGCCAGTTTTTAGGATGGGCAGACTCAAAATGTAACCGTCTACAGCGATCTGTTAGATGAATGGACAATTGCAATCATTTGTACCAACTTATCAGGGAAAAGCACCCTTGCTTCTTTCCACTTCCCGACGCCTGCTGGCTGGCTCAAAGATCGGACCCTTTCATATAAAGACAGGCCTTGTCCGAGTCCTTCCAACTGACTCAGGACAGGCACTTCGAGTTAGTTTTCCACCATGAACAAGGATTCATTGTTTTCGCAGTCTTCGTTGGCCTTGTGGCCTGGCCGAGTTGTGCAATCGTCACCGGAACAAAGGCGGGCACTGTTTGATCCCTTTGAAAAGACTCAGGACAGGCTCCGCGAGTTTGCACGCCGCCGGTGTTGGCGAACCGCGAAGGCAACTCAATTGGACAGGCCACGGCCAATATGGCTTTGGGT
>DAORAG010000498.1:0-2418 GCA_035344095.1 Cyclobacteriaceae bacterium
ATGGTGCGCGGCTATCGCCAGCATCTTTATGATACTACAGGTAGAAAATACTTAGATACCGTCAACAACGTTGCTCATGTCGGTCACGAACATCCGCGCGTGGTCGCAGCGGGGCAACGGCAGATGGCAGTACTCAACACGAACACTCGATACCTTCATAAAAATGTAATAGAGTTTACTGAAGAGTTGTTAAAGACATTTCCAAGTGAACTAAATGTTGCTTACCTGGTCAACTCTGGTAGCGAGGCCAACGAACTGGCTCTTCGAATGGCCAAGACATACACCAACCGAAAAGACATGATCGTGGTCGAAGTTGGGTACCATGGCAACACCAACGCGTGTGTTGAGATCAGCTCCTACAAGTTTGACGGTAAAGGTGGGAAGGGTCCCTCCGATCGCATCCACGTGGTGCCTATTCCAGACACCTATCGGGGAAAATATGCATCAGAACCAGATGCGGGTATCAAGTATTCATCACACATAAATGACACCATCGAGGCCATGAAAGTCAAGGGCACTGCTCCAGCCGCCTTCATCTGTGAGTCGATCCTGAGCTGCGGTGGCCAGATCGTGCTGCCCGATGGTTACCTGAAAGATGCCTACGCAGCGGTGAGGGCTGCCGGAGGTGTATGTATCGCTGACGAGGTGCAAACTGGCTGTGGGCGTGTGGGAACACACTTTTGGGCTTTCGAAACGCAAGGCGTCATCCCCGATATCGTCACTATTGGCAAACCTATTGGTAATGGGCACCCTCTCGGATTGGTTGTGACCACGAGGGCGATAGCTGATGCTTTTGCCAACGGAATGGAATACTTCAACACATTTGGAGGCAATCCGGTCTCCAGCGCTATTGGCCTCGAAGTACTCAAAGTGATCAAAGATGAAAACCTTCAAGCAAAAGCAGCAAACACCGGCTCTTATCTCACCAAGGAACTGAAAGGCCTAAAAAAACAACATCCCATTATTGGGGATGTCAGGGGTATGGGTCTGTTCCTCGGCATTGAGCTGGTATTGGATGAAAACAAAACACCGGGTACAAAGCAGGCCTCATACCTCGCCAATCGAATGCGAGAGCTGGGAATCCTGATGAGCACAGATGGACCTTACGAAAACGTCCTTAAAATAAAGCCACCGATGGTGTTCGACCGCAGTGACGCTGACTTCCTTTTGTCGACACTTGATCGAGTGTTGAAAGAGGATTTCCTAAGGATTTGACCTATTCACTTCTTAGTGAGTCCACTGGATTGGTAAATGCAGCCTTGACGGTGTTGTAAAAAACGGCAATCAATGAGACCGCTATTACCCAAATCAACGGAATTATAAACGTCACCCAATTAATGCTGGTTTTGTCCTGGAAACTATCTAACCATTGCCTTGAAAACCAAAACGAAAGAGGAACTGCAATTAAAAAGCCTCCCAGCACAAGCACAATAATCTGCCCTGATAGCCGTCCAAAAATCTGAGCGACTGAAGCACCATGCACTTTCCTCACCGCGATCTCTTTTAGCTTCTTATTTACAGTGTGCATCGAAATACCTACCAGCCCGAATAGCGCCAGGATGGTAGCTACCGCAGAAAACAACGCCACCTGATTACCAAACGACACTTGTGATTGATAAGCTTGATTGAAATAGTCATCTAAAAAAAAATATTGAAACGACTCTTCAGGAAACGCTTCTCGATAAACGCCTTCGATTTTGGAAACCAAATTTTGATAATCAGTTGACTCAAGGCGGAAGCTCAGAAATTCAGAGTCGCTCCACCAATGCCCTTCTCGTGTGAGCGTAAATGCCATAGGGAATTTGGTTCCGTCCAATGCAAGCTGATCAAAGTCACTTACTACTCCTCGAATGTTCATACTTGACACGGCTCCGAATGAATGGAGTAATTCGATAGGTTGTGCAACGGCAGCGTCCATATTTTCAAATCCGAGTGCCTTAACTGCGGCTTCATTTAGGATGAGATCTCCGATCAATTGAGCAGTATCCGGCCTACTTACTTCTCCAACTGCAAAATCTCTTCCTGCAATCAGATCAATATCAAAAGTAGAAAAGTACTCATAGTCAACCGGCAAGTATTTCATAATCACTGCTTCACTCCTGTCACCACCTTCCCGTTGCACCAATTCCACATGTCTTAGATTTTCACCCGGTAGATATGAATGGCTGGTCATGTTAGCGACTCCAGGGATTTCCTTGACCCTGGATCGGATTTGATCAACCTTATTCCAATACTGTTGATCCTTAATGTTTGGTGTATATACGCTCAACGTTTGCGACAACGATATCCCAAGGTCCCTTTCCTTTAGATAATTCAACTGAGTCGTGACCACCATGGTGAGGATTATCAAAATCAAAGAGAGGGAATATTGGGTTACGACCAACCATTTCCACAGACTAGCTCCATACTTTGAGCTCT
>DAORAG010000499.1:0-2404 GCA_035344095.1 Cyclobacteriaceae bacterium
TCAGCCACTTTTTCTTACGTATTATCTTGTCCGCGTCATTCTTTCCGAAGGCTATGAGGGGCTTGCAAATGGCATGCGTCGATCAGTGATTCAAGAAAAGATCCAAGCTATACACCATCGGCCTACTGATGTTAGGGCATCTGATATGAGCAATTTGCTTTACAACTTGGCTAAAACTCAAGCTAACAAATCTATTTCACCCCCTATTGTTGACTACGATCAGAGCAAAAAGATGCTACAAATTGTTGATTCTACATTTTATTTCTTTTTAAAACATGCTGATCTACGAGCGATTGAAACTGAACTTCCAAGCCCAATGGAGCGTTAGGAAGCATAATGAATGCTTGGGGTCAGATTTTGCAAAATATGACAGCAGAAGGTCATGCTTTTGGGATAGTTGAGTGAAGCCGAGAGCGGATTGCATGATGGCAAAATCTGACCCTCATAAAATACGTTGCGAGGAGGAGACATCGCACCGGTCTCCCCAACTCTGATGTCAATGTGATTTACCGTGTTGCCGGGTTTTGCCCCGGCAGGCGAGATCCTTTTGTTTCGGGGAAAGGACCCAAACCATTGACGCCCCGTCTGGTTTTATTAAATGTAGGGACGCTTGCTTGAAGAAGGCGGACCAAATCGCCGGGCTCAAACAAGGTCCGCCACAGATGATAGCGTCCCTAGCGTTGGGCCAGCCGGCAGGCGTCGTCCCATGGGAGGCGAATGTTCATCAAGATCCACTCTCACGAAAAAGGCCAGATCATCACCACTCTCAACAAATTTCAGTTATCTTTTCGGAGTTATCCAACTTGACTAATTCCGTCAATTGACCAAGAATCTTTTTGGGGGATTCCAGTCCGGTGGATGAGCTTTGAGGGCCAGGCAAGATAGTTGTTATGCCGATCCGCAGATGCAGCAATAAATGGACCCTAAGGCGCAACACATTGAAACGAAGACAAAAATGACGTTTTACTCAGAAATTCTTTTGCGTGTATTACGGACAGAGATTGGCAGATCCGACTCTTATCCAGACCCGACTAAACATTATTGAACATCACCAATAACTCACGAGGAGATCTATGCACGACCACAACTATTTATTCAGCAATGTTGATTGGTTTTCCGTGGATCAGCACCAGAGAAAGGAGCTTGCAAAAGAAATTGACAGCATCAACGGCGACCGACTTCTCAATAGCTCGGTAGATGATTTATGTGATTACTTCGAGAAAAAATACAGAATTGAAGTCCCCGTTCTTAGACCAGAAAATATCGTCGCTGAACAACGAGAGACAAAGATCGACGTAAGCCGTGATCCCGGACGATACTTCAGCAACCCAGGTCAACCATTCTACCTAAACGGAACAACAGTTGAAATTTCAGTACCCTTCGAAGGGGACTCCGAGGCATTTAACATTCAACCAACCAGCTTCACCTTGAATTCTCCTTATGCGGAAATCAAGGACGACAGCCTGATTATAAAGATTGAGGGTACTGACTTGTCAGCCGAGCACGTCCGAAACGAAGTCAACAGAACGATCTCGGATATCGAAGTGTATCTAGTTACGTTGCGATCCGACGCAAAAGGGTTGAATACACAAATTCGCTCTCTTGCTCACACTGCCATTGAACAAAGACGCAGCAAGTTGCTAAAGGATCGAGATCTTCTTGGTGATCTAGGTTTCAAGATCAAAGCTCGTGAAGGCGAGTCACGCACCTATTACGCACCGGAAGTGCGGCGCAAACTTGCACCATCACTTCCCCCCGCAAGCACCGCACCGTTCAAGCCGGAGCCTACCCTAGCTAGCACTGACTACGACCATATCCTCAGCGTCATTCAAAATATGGTTCATGTAATGGAAAGAAGCCCTTCGGCCTTCACATCCATGGACGAGGAGTCAATTCGGTCTCACTTTCTTGTACAACTGAATGGTCATTACGAAGGGCAAGCAACAGGCGAGACCTTTAACTATCAGGGTAAGACCGACATCCTCATTCGGTCAGAAGGCAAGAATATATTCATCGCTGAGTGCAAGTTCTGGTCTGGACCCAAAAAACTGACTGAGACCATTGACCAACTGCTTGGCTACAGTTCTTGGCGAGATACAAAGGTTGCCATTATCGTTTTTAATCGCAATAAGGATTTCTCGAAAGTATTGGAATCAATTCAAGAGGCTACTAAGGCACACAGTAAATTCAAACGTGCAATTTCAATCAGTTCCGAAACAATGTTTCGTTATGTTTTTGCCAACCGAGACGACCCGAATCGTGAGCTTCTGCTAACGGTCATGACATTTGATGTCCCTGTTTAGCCGATCGATGGGCTTTGAGGCTCGCAGAGAATACCTTATTTTCAGAAAATTCAATGGCGTATTATACCGACAAATTGGCAATCCGGCTCTTATGCGAATAC
>DAORAG010000500.1:0-2400 GCA_035344095.1 Cyclobacteriaceae bacterium
TTCAGTTGCTGAGCACGCTGACGGCTTTGGAAAACGTGATGATCCCCATGGAACTCCGTGGAGAAAAAAATGTTGAGCCCAAAGCAACAGAACTATTGGATAGAGTAGGATTGGCTGACAGAATGCATCACTACCCTTCACAGTTATCAGGCGGGGAACAGCAACGAGTTGCCATGGCTCGCGCTTTCATTAATGCACCAAAGATTCTTTTTGCAGATGAGCCAACAGGAAATCTGGATGAAGAGACAGCAGATCATGTAACCAATCTTTTGTTTTCACTTAATCAGGAAGAGAAGACTACACTCGTGTTGGTAACCCATAATCTTGAACTGGCGAAAAAAACCGAACGCGTACTGCAGATGAAAGGCGGCAAGATCATTGAAGAGAAGTACCTGAAAGTGGTGATATGATCGAGTACGTCATCAAGGTAAAGCGGAAGGTTAAGCCGATCTATTCAGATTCATGGGTGTGGAAGATGGCATGGCGTGATGCGCGTCACAATTTCTCCCGACTGTTTCTTTTTATAGGATCACTAATAACAGGGATCGCTGCTGTGGTTGCGATCGCTTCATTGAACTATTCACTGCAGGCCGATCTCGATCGAAATGCAAAAGAACTTTTAGGTGCCGATATTGTGGTGGGAGCCAACCGCCAGTTTGAACCCGAGGTGCTCGCAGTCCTTGATTCGTCAAAACTGGAATATGCATCTGATGCTGAGATGGCCTCGATGGTCATGTTCATGCACAACAGGCAATCGAGGCTGGTGAGGGTGATGGGTATTGACGGGCCGTATCCATTTTATGGTGAGGTGGAAACATTGCCACCAAATGCTTATCCGGAAATTTTCAAAGGGCGCAATGCAATTTTGGATGAGACACTGGCGAGTCAATACGAAGTTAGCTCTGACGACTCGATTAAGATTGGCAATATCTACTTCAAGGTAGCTGGAGTAGTTCAAAAAATTCCTGGTGGAGGTGGTGTGCTCTCCACATTCACTCCGTCAGTTTATATCGGTATGAATGAACTCGATTCAACGGGCCTCATTCAATTCGGAAGCCGGATTTCTTATAAGCGTTTTTACAAAACAGAAACTGATGCTGCCGCGGAGGAGATCGGTGAAAAGTGGCGCCCGACTTTAAGAAGGTATGGGCACTGGTATGACACTGTAAAAGAGAGAAAAGAGGAGTTGGGGAACGGCTTTCAATCCGTTTATCGCTTCTTCACACTACTCGCGTTCATGGCACTAATTTTAGGCTGTATCGGAGTTGCTAGTTCAGTTCACATTTACGCCAGAGAGAAAAGAGATGAGGTTGCGGTGTTAAGGTGTATTGGATCTTCCGGATGGCAGGCATTTAACATATTCTTCATCCAGGTTTTTGTCCTCGGTGTTTTTGGAAGCATTATTGGTGCGCTCCTGGGTATGGGCATTCAACAGCTGGTGCCGATACTTTTCAGCGGCTCAATTCCAATAGAACTACAATTTGATTTATCATGGCGAGCGGTTTATGAAGGGCTCTTTTTAGGAATCGTTGTTTCGATATTGTTTACCGCACTGCCTCTTGTTGCCGTGCGATTTGTGCCACCGCTCACTGTATTGCGCGCGGATTTTCAGCCGAGCAAAGTGTTCTCCAAAACCAAATGGCTGGTGATCACACTGATAATTTTATTCCCGATTCTGGCGGCATGGTACCAAACACAAAGTATTCTCTACGGGCTAATGTTTGCATTGGGATTGGCTGTGGCGCTGGGTTGTTTGTCTCTGGTAGCCTTGGGGCTTCTGATGTTGGTGAGAAAGTATTTTCCGAAAAAATCGGGATTCATATTCCGACATGCTTTGTCTAATCTGTTCCGTCCAAACAATCAGACTCAAGTGTTGATGGTGAGCATTGGTCTTGGTGCGTTCATCATCGCTACGCTCAATGTAATTCAATACAGTTTGTCGGATCAGGTGGAGTTTACAGGAAATGAAAATCAATCCAATACGATCTTATTTGACATTCAACCCACGCAAAAGGATGGCGTTGTTGACCTGATTAAAACTCATAACCTTCCGGTAAATCAGGTGGTGCCTATTATCACTTGCCGTATCAGTGAATTGAAAGGACAGCCGATCGATGTTTACCAAAAGGATACAACAGATAATGTTCCCAACTGGGCGTTGACACGAGAGTACCGTGTCACCTACCGCGACAGCCTTCATATTTCGGAGGAGATGTTGGAAGGGGAGCTGCAGCAACTGAAGAAAGGACAAAGGGATTCGGTGTGGGTAAGTATTTCTGAAGGAATGCAGGAGTCACTCGATGTTAAGATTGGTGACTCGCTGGTGTTCGATGTTCAAGGCGTCCCAATTCCAGCGAAGATAAGTGGAATCAGAAAAGTAGAATGGCCCAAAGATCCACC
>DAORAG010000501.1:0-2394 GCA_035344095.1 Cyclobacteriaceae bacterium
GCCTTTGTGCCCAGGAAAATAGGGGTGATACGGAGCTTCTTCGTTCACAACTCATTTCGACTGGCGTGGTACAAGATATTGCTGAGTCAAATTATCCTGTCACAAGCACGCTGGGTTGGAATGACAACTTTCAGTGGAAAACAAAGACAGATGACATTGAGGGGTTGAGTTTTAATACCGTTTTCGTTACGCATAGCTATGGCAATACCATGGGTCTCGAATTTGTTTCCGGACGTGACTTCACTGATGATATTCAAAGTGACTTGCAAGGTGTGATCATTAATGAAACAGCTGCCAACGATTTGGGCGGTGAAGACTTGATCGGTGAAACCTTGATTTGGGACCACTGGGGTCAGAGAATGGAGTATACTATTCTGGGAATTTTTAAAGACATGGTTAAAGGTTCTCCTTTTGCGAAAACCGATCCCATTATGTTGTTCATGTCAGCTCGCCCACTTGAATTCCTTTATGTTAGGTTAAATGATGATGTGGATCCAAGATCAGCCTTACCAAAAGTTGAGAAGGCATTTAAAGCTGTGGTACCTGAAGTTCCGTTTGATTATTCTTTTGCCGATCAGGACTATGACTTCAAGTTTAAAGAAGAAGAGAGGATTGGCAAGCTGGCTGCTGTGTTCAGCTCTTTTGCGATTTTCATCAGTTGTCTTGGCGTATTAGGCTTAGTGTCTTATGTGGCAGAAAAACGATCCAAGGAGATTTCCATACGCAAGGTACTTGGGGCCACAACATCACAGGTTTGGCAAATGATATCGAAAGACTTTTTGCTTCTGGTGTTAATTTCTTGTGGTGTTGCTCTTCCGCTTTCCTACATCTTAATGAATCAGTGGCTTGAAAGGTATTATTATCGAACCGATATACCGTGGTATCTTTTGATTGGTTCAGGGATTTGCATTCTGATTGTCACATTAATTACAGTCAGCTTTCAATCTATTAAAGCGGGTACGGCCAACCCTGTAGATAATCTACGTTCTGAATAGAAATTTGAAATGAGTACTTCAGACATTTCTCGAAGTCTTGCCATCCGCTTCTTTCGCTGGTTTTGTCGGCCAGATATGGCAAGAAACATTGAGGGTGATTTAATAGAACTCTATCATGAGCGTCTTGATCGACTAGGGGTTCGAAGTGCGAAGTTCAATTTAGTCAAGGACGTTGTCTTTTTGTTTCGGCCAGGCATTATTCGTTCGATTAATTTCCCATCAAGTATAATCAACTATGCTATGTTCAAAAATTATTGGATATCTGCTTACCGCAACCTGGTAAAAAGTAAAACCTACTCAATCATTAACGTTACTGGCTTGGCACTTGGGATTGCAGCTTCATTGCTTATGCTAAGCTATCTCCGATTCGAGCGGAACTATGATTCGTTTCATAAGAACGCAGGTCGTATTTATCGCGTGCCAATGACGATAACCGAGAAAGGTACACTTCCGCAGCGATTTGCATTTACATACCCAGCAGTGGCAGGTGCACTTAAAGCCGAGTTTCCTGAGATAGAAGAGGCGATTAGAATCAGAAAGGGCTCAGGACTTGTAACCGTGGATGATGTGAAGGTTCCAAAACTCGTGATGAGATGGGTGGATAAAGAATTTCTCACCATGTTTTCATTTCCATTTGCCTATGGTGACGACTCTGCGCTGAATGAAATGAATAACGCGGTGCTTACGCGAAAAATAGCGAATCAACTTTTTAAAGTGGATGACGCTCGCGGAAAGACATTTAGCTATGGGGGCAATCTATTTCAAGTTAGTGCAGTTATCGAAGATGTGCCGGTAAACTCTCACCTGCAGTTTGATATTTTACTGTCATACCAAAAATACATCGAGGTAGCAAAGGGGTTTGGTGGTGATGCTGATGGTAGTTGGGGCTGGTCTGATTTTTACACCTACGTTCTTTTGAAGGAAGATGCAGATGTAAATAATGTGAGGGTGAAATTAATTGACTTTGCCGACCGTCATCTCGGGGAGCGAATGGAAGCGTCAAACTTCGTCAATGAGTTTCAGTTACAGCCCTTGCTCGACATCCATACGCGATCAAACTATGATTATGAATTTAGTGGAAGTGGCAACTATAAATACCTCGACTATGTGGTCATCGCCAGCGTCTTTATTCTTTTAATGGCTTGGCTTAATTATGTGAACCTTTCAACTTCCCGCTCACTGGAGCGCGTCCGTGAGGTCGGTGTAAGAAAATCTATTGGTGCTCATCGTACAGAATTAATGTATCAGTTTTTGTTTGAGTCGATGGTAATGAATGGACTTGCTATTTTGGTTGGATTTGCTTTAGCAAACATTGCATTACCAGCGGTCGGTGATCTGACGAGCAAACCACTTGTGCTTCCATCTGTTACCGACTTCACATTTTGGGGAGTAACATTTG
>DAORAG010000502.1:0-2391 GCA_035344095.1 Cyclobacteriaceae bacterium
AATCATAGGACAGCTATTGATTGACTATGTGGCCGAGAATCTTACTGAGTTCAGCAATCTCAATTTTGATCAATACACCATTTATATGTTCCTGGGACTTCGCTTCCTTGTGATATTCATCGTGTTCTTCATCGCTATATCATTCATCTATTATTTTGGCCCAGCTGTTCATTACAACTGGAGTTTCTTTTCGATTGGATCCTTTCTGGCAACGCTTGGTTCGTTGGGCATTTCCTACGGTTTCTCTTACTATATCACCAATTTTGGTACTTATAATAAGGTGTACGGATCGATCGGTGTACTTATTGCTTTGATGATATGGGTTCAGCTCATCACGATTGTGCTCCTCTTCGGTTATGAAATTAATGCCAGCTTGCATCATGGCATAAAGCTTGAGGCAATTGAGCTGCACAAGCGGCAGATGCGAATGTCCCAGGTTAGTCGGGAGTAGTTACTCCGTTACCGTCACCTGGATAAGCCCAGACAAGAGATAGTCGGCTTCGTATATCTCGCCTCTGAACGCAATCGGTGCCGCCCCCACCTCGTAGATCAATTCTTGAGTTCCCACAAAGTCGGGTTCTGGCAGAATGAAAAATGTGATAAGGCCGCTGCCTATACCCACTCCTATGCTATTGACTGGAGTGATTTCTGTTGCTGACAGATATATATTTTTCCGATCGTCAAAAGTGCAAAAGTCTACGAAGCCGGGAAAAGTGGTGAGTTCAGCATTTTTTTTTACAGTGAACTTGTATGATCGTGCAAAGGGATTGCAGTCGTTGGAAAGGTCCTTTGAAAAGAACACGACCTCCACATAATCACTTCCATCGACAGATACGATCACCCGATCGTTTTCAAAATTGCTGCCTGGTTCGTATATGATAAAGGTGTCGTCTGCCACCAGCCTGGCTGTGCCCGTCAATGGCTGTGTAATTTGTACGCTTTTTGATCCGATGTCCGGGTCCAAAACTTTGAGATTTAATACCATCGCTTCTTCAGGGCTACCGAATACAACTTTGACAGGCAATTCATCTTCCTTATTGCAGCTTACCAGAGAAGAAATCATCAGTAGGATTATGACAAAATTCGCGGGTCTCATAGCTCTAAGGTATCACGAGAGATTACAAATGAGTACCTCCAGTTTGGGTGATATTTTGTTTACTCAACCACCTTAATTTTTATCAGGCCCGAAAGCAAGTAATCGGCATTTTCGATTTCGTCATTAAAGGCAAAATCTACCGCACCTACATCATATACATAAAGTCCTTCGCCAACAAAATCCGTGGGCAGTGATATTGCAAATTGGAATTGAAAGATAAATTCCGGTAAAAAACCCGATAAGATGCTAAACGTCACGCCTGGTATTTCCTTTAGGCCGCGTGCCTCTCCAACCCTATTCTGAGGGACATCGAGTTGGCAGAAATCAGTGAAAATATCGTTTGATAACGGATTGCTGTTCTTATTTATAGTAAGCGAATAAGATCTGGCAAACGGCTGACATCCGCTGGCCTTTGTAGAAAAGAGAACTATTGTTGCTATTTCCTGGCCATTTAGCAGCACACTCACCAAATCCTTCTCAAAGGAGACATCTGCCTCATAGACAAGATATCGGTCTCCCAATAGGTAGGCGTTACCGGATTGCCCTTGCGTAAAATCAATGGTTTTTTGATCTAAATCTGCAATGATTGATTTCAAATTAAACACAATGGGTTCGCCTGGATTACCATAAACCACTTTTGATGGCAACTCCTTTTCTTCTTCACAGGCAATGTTAAAACAGCAGAATACGACAAGTGTCTGTTGCAGGATTCTATTAACGCGCATCACGATTCAGTTAATCCTCGGGTACACACGATCGAAATGTAATAATAAATTCCCTCTCTTCCTCAAGCGCCTTGTCATATCAAATCATTCAGTGCCTGAGTGATTTTCCCAATAGAGAACGAGGCGATTAATATTTGAAAACGCGATAAACCGTTGGTTGCCATCTGTCACTTTGCTTTCGTGATTCTTTGCGCGGAGGAGAATTGATTACCTGACGGTGATCCCTCATGGAGGAAGCTAAATCAAACCGAACTTTGCTCTTTCTATCTGATTCGAAGCTTCACTGGAACTGTGTCCGGCTCAGTTACTCACCAAACAAAAAATCCCGCTGACGCGGGACTTTGTTATGATTTGCAGAGGAGGAGGTCCTTGAACCTTATTCTACCTCCACTGATTATCAGTATTTTATGTTTGGTCAATTTCTGTACTCACCAGAAGACTCACCAAATAGATGACTGCAAATCTGAATAAAGATAATTCTTATCTGCAATAATAAAAAGTATTCATCGAAACTGAAATTCTGCTTTTGCGATTTTGATAAAGAATACAAGTATAATAATGTGAGGATTT
>DAORAG010000503.1:0-2390 GCA_035344095.1 Cyclobacteriaceae bacterium
GATTGACACTGAGAACCTGCTGATATCGCAACCCGACAATGGCGAGCAAGCTCTCGAAATTGCAGAGCACCTTATCCGGTCAGGAGCGATTGATATCATTGTCATTGACTCCGTGGCAGCATTGGTACCAAAAGGCGAACTCGAAGGCGAGATGGGCGAAAGCAAAATGGGCCTTCAGGCGCGACTGATGTCACAGGCTTTAAGAAAGTTAACCGGAACCATCAGCAAAACAGGATGCGCTTGTGTGTTTATCAACCAGCTTCGTGAGAAGATTGGAATCATGTTTGGAAACCCTGAAACAACCACGGGTGGTAATGCATTGAAGTTTTACGCTTCTGTCAGGCTGGACATCAGAAGAATCGGGCAAATAAAGGAATCTGCTGACGATATCACTGGAAACCGCGTGCGTGTGAAAGTCGTGAAGAATAAGGTGGCGCCTCCATTCAAGGTGGTAGAGTTTGACATCATGTATGGAAGAGGGATTTCTAAATCTGGTGAAGTGCTTGACTTGGGCGTTGAGCTCAATGTTGTTCAAAAATCAGGCTCATGGTTCAGCTACGATGGAAATAAACTAGGTCAGGGTCGGGATGCTGTGAAACAGTTGATCGAAGATAACCCAGAACTGATGGATGAGCTGGAAAAGAAAATCAAGGAGAAGATTTCAGGTGTTACAAAAGCACCGGCTGCAGTGGAAGAATAAATCAAATTCAGACTTATGAAGAAAGGCTATGTCATCGGCATAGCCTTTTTTTATGATCTGATGGCCTCCACAGGATCAAGCCTTGCGGCCAATGCTGCCGGCACGATACCAGAGATCACCCCAATAGCACAAGACACCCCAAGCCCCAGAACGATATTTTTAAAGCTGAGAATCACCTCAAGGCTGCCAAACGGAGCGAAAGTAAGAAGGAACACAAGAAAGATTCCTGTGAGGCCCCCAATCAAACTGAGGAATATCGCCTCAAACAAAAATTGAAACAAGATGAAGTAGTTCTTAGAACCAAGGCTCTTCTGAAGTCCGATAATGCTGGTCCTTTCCTTTACGGACACAAACATGATATTGGCAATACCAAATCCGCCAACAAGAATTGAGAATCCGCCAATGATCCATCCGGCAACTCCCACCACATCAAACAAACCACTAATCACATTTGCCAGCGCTTCAGGTCTGTTCAAAGCAAAATTGTCCTTTTCTGTTGGACGAAGACCTCGTCTGTTTCTTAGCTGACCTCGCATCTCATTCTCAAGTTCTACTAGGCCCACATCGGATTCTCTTCCCTTCACTCCAATTCGTGATGACGTTTCATTCCAGGCACCGGTTCCGGTTTGGTATAATCTTCTGAATGCGTTGTAGGGAATGATACATCCAAAATCGCTGCTCGGTGTACCAAGAAAACTCTGGCCCTCACGTTTCTGAACTCCCACGACAACAAATTTTGAGTTCTTGATCTTAATCGTTTCACCTATGGCTGTTCGATTAGGGAACAACGCTTTTGCCACTTCATAACCCAGAATCGCTACCGTTCTTCCACCCTCGATCTCATCAAAAGTAAAATACCTGCCTTCCTCCACATTGATCTCAAAAACATCATCGTACCCATCACTGGCACCTCTTAATCCAATCTGTCCGATGCTGCTGCTCCCCCTTCGGATTACCGCGTTACCGCGTGCTGCAAAAATGGTAATGCCGTCATGGTTTTGAAGGTTGGTCTGCAAAAACTTAAATTCGTTATAGGAAGCATTTGGGCGTTTCCAGTAATCCCACCACTTATATTCTTCACCGCCATCGCTCCCCGGGAAAGGCCATTTCTCGGCATAGATCACACCCGAGCCCAGAAAGGAGAAACTGTCTTTGATGTTCCTTTCCAGCGAATCCACAATGGTGAATACGGCAATAATGGCAAAAATGCCGACAGTAACGCCTAATAGGGATAATATCGTGCGCAAGAGGTTGACCCTGAGGGCACGAAACGCGAACCTGAAACTTTCAAAAATTAGTCGGATTGTGAGCATGCTTAAGCATTAGACGATGGGATCGAAAATGAGTTACAAAAGCCATTAATTAAAACAAATCCTTATTTTTGCAACCTTGATTTAAAATGCCCTTTTTGGGCCCGTTGCAATCTATGAAGTTATCCAAATTTAAGTTTGATCTCCCTAATAATCTCATCTCTTCACATCCAGCTGAAAACCGTGATGAATCCCGCTTGATGGTGCTTCACAGGGATAGCGGCAAAATTGAACACAAAGTGTTTAAAGACGTGGTAGATTACTTTGATGAAGGAGATCTGCTCGTGGGCAACGATACCATGGTGTTTCCAGCTCGCCTATATGGCCGCAAGGAAAAGACAGGCGCCAAAATTGAAGTGTTTTTGCTTCGTGAGTTGAAT
>DAORAG010000504.1:0-2379 GCA_035344095.1 Cyclobacteriaceae bacterium
GTGCGCATTGAGCCCATGATGGAAAGCAACCCGATGACCGGAAGAAGTACGGGTCTCGCGCTTAAACTTAAGTTCTAATGGGATTAAAAATCGCTTTACTTGGCTACGGCAAAATGGGCAAAGCCATCGAAGGCTTTGCCGTGAAGAGGGGCCATACTATTGTGGCAAAGATTGACCTGAACAACGCCAACGACATTGATCAAATCAAGGCTGCTGATGTGGCGATAGAGTTTTCACAACCTGATGCGGTTGTTCATAATCTCCAGGCCTGCTTTGACCGGAATGTGCCTGTGGTGTGTGGAACTACTGGTTGGCTTTCGAAAAGTGCACAAGTTGAAGCTTACTGCAAGGAAAGAAACGGGGCCTTCTTTTATGCGTCCAACTATAGCCTGGGGGTGAATATCTTTTTCAAAGTGAGTGAATTTCTGGCCAGGATAATGAATTCATATCCGGCATACGATATTACGATAGACGAGATCCACCACACGCAAAAAAAAGATGCACCCAGTGGCACTGCGATATCCCTTGCCGATGGAGTACTTCAACATGTGGATCGAAAGAAGAAGTGGACCATGGATTCTCCTGCCCCCGATGAGATTCAGATTACCTCCTCACGCGTTGACCCAACACCCGGGACACATACCGTGAAATACGCGAGCGTGATCGATGATATCGAGATAAAACACACTGCACACTCGCGCGATGGCTTTGCCCTGGGGGCCGTAATGGTGGCAGAATGGCTTGCAGGCAAAAAAGGTATCTACACCATGAACGATTTTCTAAAATTTTGACCCAGACAGACTCAGTTGATTTTTTACATCAGGTTTTGACCTGCGAGGGTTAATCCTGACCATCCTGACGTGTGGACAGGATTCGATCGGCTGATGGACAAAATTGTCCTTCCTATTGGCCACCAGGGGTTAAAGAATTCCCTTAAAATGGTTTTCTTTGCAGGCTTTAACCCTTAAAAAGATACTGTGACGGCCATACTTATCATACTGCTTATCTTCAGGATAGGCGTTACCATCGGATACTGGAAACTATTTGAGAAAGCGAATGTGGAGGGATGGAAATCCATTATTCCCATCTACAGTGAATATTGGCTGATCAAAATCATCGGCAAGCCCAACTGGTGGGTACTTTATCTATTTATTCCCATCCTCAACATCTTCACTTTTTATGTGCTGCTTTTCGATTTGTTGAGGTGTTTTGGAAAGAACTCACTGATGAGTCAGTTTCTCATCATCTTCGTTGGGCCGGTTTACATTCCCTACATCGGGTTTCAGCAGGATGTGAAGTATTTGGGAAAGCTGGATGAACTGGAGGAGGAGAAGAAATCTGCTGTATCGGAATGGACCGAAGCCATTGCTTTTGCTGTGGTGGCTGCTACGCTGATCCGTTGGTTGATCATGGAAGCCTACACCATCCCCACTCCTTCCATGGAGAATTCGCTTTTGGTTGGTGACTTCCTTTTTGTAAGCAAGTTTCATTATGGCACACGTACACCCAAAACCCCGTTGCAGGTGCCTCTCACCCATCAGAAAATCTGGTTTACCGATGTCCCTTCCTATGTGGACTGGGTGCAACTTCCCCAATACAGGCTGCCGGGCATAAGCAAGGTGAAAAGAAATGATGTAGTTGTATTCAACGTGCCTCCTAGAGATTTGAATGAAGGCAAGGACTATCCCGTAGACCTGAAGACCAACTACATCAAACGCTGCGTTGGACTGCCTGGTGATGTGCTGAAGGTGGTGAACCGGCAATTGATCGTGAACGATGAGGTGCAACCCAATCCACCGGAAATGCAGTTCAGTTATCTGGTAACAGCAAAGGACGAGATTAACGAGCGCAACCTGATAAAGCTTGGCATCGATCCGGATGATTATAATTATTTGGGGCGACCAGAAGAAGGAAAAGCGGTGTACCAGATGTATATCCCGGAAGAGAAAGTGAATGAATTAAAGAGCCTGCCTTATGTGATTTCAGTAGGCCCAGACTACAGAATGAACAATGGCTTCGATCCGAGGATTTTTCCCAGGTCGAAATACAGCCGATGGAATGCTGATGAATATGGTCCGTTGACTATTCCTGCCAAAGGGATGACGATTGACATCAACGACTCCACGCTGGCTTTCTACGGAAGGACAATCCAACTTTATGACCACAATGACAGTGTAGTTATCAGCGACAGCACCTTAACGGTCGATGGGCAGCAAGTGAAGCAGTACACATTTAAGCAGAACTATTACTTCATGATGGGAGACAATCGTCACAACTCCCTTGACTCGCGCTTCTGGGGCTTTGTACCGGAAGACCACATCGTAGGTAAGGCATTCTTTATTTGGTTGTCACTTGACAAGTACGGATCCTTCTTTGACA
>DAORAG010000505.1:0-2369 GCA_035344095.1 Cyclobacteriaceae bacterium
ATCTTCCAGGACCCTTCATTGGAAGAAATGGCCACCACCTACCCTACCTCAAAGGAGGAACTAGCTTCTGTGAATGGTGTCGGCATGGGAAAAGTTCAGAAATTCGGAAAGAGTTTTCTCGAACTGATCAAGAGCTATGTGGAGGAGAATGACATCGAAACCGCTGCGGACGTGGTGGTTAAATCATCGGTCAACAAATCCAAGATCAAAATATTCATTATCCAGCAGATTGATCGCAAAGTAGATCTCGAAGAAATAGCCGAGTCCAAGAACCTGAGCTTTGAAGAATTGCTCAATGAAATTGAAAACATCTGTTACTCTGGCACGAAGCTGAACCTTGACTACTACATCGATGACATGCTTGACGATCATAAGCAAGAGCAAATCTTTGACTACTTTCTTAGTTCCGAGACAGACAGCCTGGAAGATGCGCTGCAGAATGAAGACATGTCTGATTTTTCAGAAGAAGAAATTCGCCTAATGCGAATCAAATTCCTCTCGGAATACGCAAACTGATTCGAATCACAACTTCTACTTTGCCTCAAAGACCCTATCTTTGAGGCTTTTAATTTTAAGGAAGTCATGAATATTCTGATTGTGGGCAGCGGTGGGCGTGAACATGCGCTGGCCTGGAAAATAAAACAGAGCAAACATTGCGAAGACCTTTGGGTCGCACCCGGAAATGCCGGCACTGCTCTGGTTGCCAAAAATGCGCCCATCAACGGAGAAGACTTCGAAGAACTAGGAAAATTTTGCATCTCGAATAAGATCGAATTGGTTGTTGTCGGGCCCGAAGCCGCATTGGTGGGGGGCATTCGTGACTACTTTGAGTCACACAGCGAGTTGGGAAATATTCTGATCGTGGGGCCAGGCAAGAGTGGCGCACGATTAGAGGGGAGCAAGGATTTCTCCAAACAGTTTATGTTGAGAAATGGTGTGCCGACTGCCAAAGCAGCCACCTTTGATGCTTCACAAATTCAGGAAGCGCATGCTTACCTCGACAATTGCCAACCTCCAATTGTTTTAAAAGCTGATGGACTTGCTGCCGGAAAGGGCGTAATCATCACTCCTTCGATTGAAGAAGCGAAAGCAGAAATCTCCGACATGCTGGAGAACAAAAAATTTGGTGAAGCCAGCCGCAAGGTGTTGGTGGAAGAGTTTCTGGATGGAATCGAATTGTCCGTGTTCGTCCTGACAGATGGCAAAAATTACGCTCTGTTGCCGGAAGCCAAGGACTACAAGAGAATTGGTGAACAAGACACAGGCCCCAACACGGGAGGAATGGGAGCTGTATCTCCTGTGGTGTTTGCCGATGAGGCCTTTATGCAAAAGGTGAAGGACAAAGTGATCGTGCCGACAATACAGGGGCTATCAAAAGAAAATATTTCTTATCGCGGCTTTATCTTCATCGGATTGATGAATGTAAAAGGAGAGCCCTACGTGATAGAGTACAATGTGCGCATGGGTGATCCCGAAACGCAGGCTGTTTTGCCTCGCATCGATACCGACTTTGTAGAATTACTAGTAGCTACAGCAAAAGGTGAATTAAAATCTCAGACCGTGCCGACCAAAAAAGAATTGACGGCCACCGTGGTGATGGTAGCTGGGGGTTATCCGGGAAATTATGAAAAAGGTAAAATCATTACCGGGCTGGGTAAGTCAGATGAGGCGATCATCTTTCATGCAGGCACAAAGGAGGTAGACAATACCGTTGTTACGAACGGAGGACGTGTGCTGGCAATCACAGGTTCAGGGCAAACCATCACTCAAGCAACGGCCCAGGCATATAAAGCCATTTCATCAATCCATTGGGATGGAGTATATTTCCGGAAAGATATTGGTGAAGACCTGACGAAGTGGGCGAAAACCCACTAAAAAACGCTTTTCTATATGGGATGTGCATGTGGAACGGAGCGGACCGAAGCAGGTAAGGTCAAAGGATGTAACAACAACGGAGCCTGTCAAACAGGCGGATGCAATAAGATGAATGTTTTTGATTGGCTGTCAAATATGGACATGCCAACCAACGACAGATTTGATATCGTTGAAGTTCGGTTCAAAGGAGGTCAGAAAGACTTCTACCGAAATGTTGACAAACTAAGCCTTACCACCGGAGACGCTGTAATAGTTGAGATACCCAACGGGCATCATCTTGGGCATGTGTCGATGCAAGGGGAATTGGTACGTCTGCAAATGCAGAAGAAAAAAGTGGCCAACGATAAATCTGTAAAGAAGATTTACAGGTTGGCTCACCAAAAGGACCTTGAGAAATATGAAGAGGTGAAGAAACGTGAAATGCCCACGCTCTACCGCACCAGAGAGATCATTCGCGACCTGAAGCTGAACATGAAGCTCTCCGATATTGAGTA
>DAORAG010000506.1:0-2355 GCA_035344095.1 Cyclobacteriaceae bacterium
AATCAATGATGCAATAGTGACCATGAAATTTCACAACAAGCTGCTCCTCATTGTATTCAAGGATCGAATCATAAAGGCAATGAATGGTTTCCTTTCCATACTTGTCCATTACTCCGGTGAGCCCATAATTTTTGACTAAGAAAAACTTACCGTTGAAGGGTGACATGGACTCGTACGTCTTTTCAGATTTTTTGATGCCATAGATATCATACAATGACCATACGGGTTTGCCGAGCAAGCTTTCGCTGGCACGAACGTATCGACCGCTTAAGTGGATCGAGTCAAATTGGAGGGGCATCACTGTTGAGTTATCATCTTTTACCAATCCAGTTTTAGCTCCCCTTTTTACAACCAGCAAGTCCTCTTGTAGTTGAAGAATGGCTGTATAAGAAGTTGGTACAACCTCTTTGAATTGCTCATCCCTTATTCCAAATAGACCATTGTTTTCAACTATGAAACTATTGCCCGAAGCAGTGAGGTGATCACACGATGTGGTCTTTAGTACGTTGTTTTTTTGATCCATCACTCGCCATGTATTCGCTTTCCTGGCCTTGATGCCGTCACCTCCCAGAATAATTTCGCGATAAATCGGTTGAACTTCAATAATACCATCCCGGTTGATCACACCTTGCAGGGAGTTTTCGTAGATCACAGCACGGTTGTTGATGAATGAAGAGATGCTGTCGATCGAAAAAGGAGTGATCCTTGCGCCTGTCTCGGAAAACAAAGCCGTTTTGTTTTCATCATTTTGCACTCCATATCTCATGTTTCCAACCGAGAAAATATTTTTGTAAGTCATCGGGATGATCGTACTACCGTCCAGTTTGATAACGCCATAGAGGTAGTGACTTCCATTCTTTACAAAGACAATGGCCCGCAGTCCGTCAATTTTTATCCCATCATACTTAAACGGAACGGTAGCGGTACCTTTCAAGTCAATACATCCAAGTTTTGTAGTTATCGCATCGATTTTTTTTCGCGCAACAAAGCGGTCTCCTCCAGAAGGCACCAGGCTTATGAATTCAGCTTTCGTAATGCGTTGCTCCTTCATGTTGATCAGGCCCCACTGTCCGTTGAGCATATAGCCTGTGATTTGCCCCACGACAGAAAAGTTTCCGTCACTCCAGCCAACACGCTCGAAAGCAGGAGAAATGACAACTTTGCCTTGGTCGTCCTTGAGTCCATAGCGACCATTTTCCTCAAAGACGAGGTAGTCAGCAGCCTTGACGGTGATGACGTTCAGAAGAAAAAATAAAAAAACGAGAAGCCGCATTCACCGCAAAGTTAGTGGCAATCTTCTGAAATGAAAAAGCCAGTCGGTCAGACTGGCTTTTCTATCGACTGCTAACAAGGGTTAGTGTCCAAATGTATTTTCAATTTCGAAAAGAAAATTGAATCTCACCTTGAGTGTACTGGTGGAGAGTTCAATGATGTCTTGAGTAATAGTGATGCCGCTATAAGAGATTCGAATCTTCGTCTCATCTTCAAGAAACTCCCATGTACCTGTGAGAGTTTGTGGATCACCAGCATCTTCTTTGGTCGCGCCTTCATCAAATGTGTATGTACCATCTGCAGAGAAAGTATAAATGTCGTCTGCGGCAGTGCTTTCAGGTGGTGATCCGCCTATTCCTACGATACCAGTTTGAGTAAGTTTCCAAGGTTTTTGCGTAAGGAGTTCGGTGCGGCTAAGGTTTGATTCATCATCGCTACCACATGAAGATAGCAAAGTGAACCCGGCAAAAATTACAAGTAATAAGATCGACTTAATGGGGCTCATAAAGAAAGGTTTGTTTCGTCAAGTTTACCAATTATGGTGCCAGCAATTTACCGTTTTCTGGCCTTGATGAACACATCGATTTCATCAGGATCATAATTCATGTAATAAAGACTGATCTTTCCGTCTTGTGTTGTAGCGATGGTGGCGGGAATGGCGTTATCTGTGAGGAACCACCCAGCAGGTAAAATAACAGTATTGTGTGGCCTGCCAAAGGCACGATCCCAAACCAACTCATTTCCATTGACTACATAACGATTGGGGTCGGTGTAGGTTTCTTCAATTCTGATTCGAGTTGACTCTCCCTTTTTCACTGCATCATACCAAATCACAATGATTTCAGTATCGGGTGTGATTTCCTCTTCCATCACTATTCCTTTTTCTTTCACCTGGCTGCCTTTGATGGTTTCCACTTTCAAAGGTTGTCCAGTATCGAGGTTCATCGCAGAAGGATTAGAGGCTTTGCTTCCTGCACGAACCACATTGAGATAATTATTCTTCCCCACCCGACTTTCCGTATAGTCATGATAAAGCCTGAATGAATGTGTTTCAGGTTGCTGCAAAAAATATACGATCTCTCT
>DAORAG010000507.1:0-2353 GCA_035344095.1 Cyclobacteriaceae bacterium
CACGCCCGCGACGCTCGTATTATCGCTAGCGCTGGCGCTGACGGTCACGGTGCCGGAGATGGTGCCTGCGTTGGGGGCGGTCAGTGTGACCGTCGGTGGCGTGGTGTCACCTGGAGTGGTTTCAGTTGGAGTGCCGCCCTCTGATTTCACGATGACGGAATACATACTGCAACACCCACCGCTAGTATTTCCTCCGAGGGTAATGGTGCCAGCGGGGAAGGACCGCACAAATAGGCTCAAGGTCGCATCCGAGGTCACCAGATTTGTGCCGGTATCCGTAAAGGGGCTCAACCACGAGGGTTTCGGAGAAATGCGATCGCCATGGGCGACATACACGGATACGGGTTGATTGACGGTAAAGCTGAGGAAGGACGCATTGGTCGCCGCTTTGTCATCATTCGCTGTTCGTATGTATGCGGCTCCCTGTACGCTCGCGGGGACCGTCGTAAAGGTATAGGCGCGGTCGATATAGACGGTGCCCCCGGCTTGGAGGCCTGAGGTGGGTACGACATACGCTTTTCCACTGGACACGGTCAGATTCGAAATGTTGAGTGTTGAGGAAGGTGGAGGAGGGGATGTCGTGGTCAAAGTAATTTGTTTTTCTGTCGAAGGCGCACTTTCATTTCCGGCTGTGTCAAATGCTGTCGCAATAAATCCATAGGTTGTGCCTCCATTGAGCCCAGAAATGGTTGTTGCGGGCGAGGATGGATTGCTGGGCATTCCTGAAAATATGGGTTGTCCAAAGTCTTGAGAAGGTAACGTCCGTTTATAAATTTTATATCCGGCCAAATCGGATTCGGAATTTTTGTCCCAGGTCACTGAAACGTTAGCTGAAAAAACAGGGGCGCAAGGTATTACAGTTATCAATGCGAACAAAAGCATATAAAACGAGAATAATTTTGGGGAAATGTGAGAAGTCAGACCCATGATTAATTTTGTAAAAAACTGTAAGACGATGTTGAAAAGCCTCTGAGCGGTTTGCCCAAGTTGGGACATCGCGGCTCTAGGAATTTGGGTGGGGAAAGATTCTGTAAATAAGAGAATGGTGCTTTGAAATTTCATTATTCATCTCCTGCTTTTGGTAGACTTTTTTTCCATTTCATTAATAGACTTCTCGAACGGATTTCTCTGTGCATGTATACTTTCAACTTGCCCTCTCTTAATGTGAGTTCAATCTGAAGAGAAAGCATGGCTTTCCTTAAGCTTAAATTACTCCCAGGAGGAGAAATACAAGCCAAATCGTTTAATCGGGCAATAAAACCTAAGCTTCCAAGTACTACCTAAGAAAAATTGGAAGACGTTTTTAATTCAGGGGGAGGATGATGAAAAATTATGAAGATGGATAAATTTTGGGGGGAGAAATAAAGCGACACAAAATGAGTAGATAAAGTAATTGTCACGACAATAAACATGCCCACGTCAAATTTTCGCACCGGACAGATGGAAAAATTTAATAAGTGAAGAAGTGGGATTTTGATAGAATTTGAAAATCTTTCCAATAATTAAGTTAGCTACTGTGGCACATGCAATATGGAGACCAGTGAAGCCATGGTCTAAATCTTTGATTGTTTCTAAACAGAAAAATTGGCAGGTGCTTTTACAGAAACTTCATGAAGTATTGGGATTCTGGTGTAGGATTACTCAATCTCATGTAGGAAATACTATTCAGCATTGCTACGTAGCCAACTTTTATGTGAAAGTTCTTGGGTGTTTCTAGAGGGATTTTTAAGTTTGCAATGGAAAGAACAAAGCAGTTGTTTGGAAAATTTTTCACTCAGGCCTAGAGTCCACAGATACAGATAGTTTAGTTAAAACGTTCCTATTCGTTTTGGTGTTTTAAAAATGTTGACACGTCTATCTATTTTTTGGCGATTAACCCTTGGGTACCTGACAATCCTTGCGTTGGTGGTTGGCGTGAATTTATATATTCTCCATCAATTTCGTGCCTTAACGGAATTAGGCGCTGAGTTGGCAACCCATCACTTTCCAGCTGTGGAAACGGCCAAGCGACTCATTACCAGTCTGTATGCGCAATTAAAAAGTGATAAGCAATATTTGGTACTTCGGGATACCACCCTTCTGAAAGATTTTCTCCAGGAGGCTGAGAATTTTCGCAAAACCTTAAAGGCGCTCCAGGATCAGGAAAACCCTGGCAGTACGCTGGAAGCACTTGCGAAAACAAAAGAACTTCATGAAGAATTTCATACCTTATTTTTGAGTGTTGGCGTTGAACAAGCCGACCGTTCTCCTCAGGCTATCGCCAGCTATGAGCAAAACCGGGATACATTAATTACTGCCATAACCCAATCCATCAACGCCTATATCACTGCTCAGGAAGCCAGTGTCGGCGCGA
>DAORAG010000508.1:0-2337 GCA_035344095.1 Cyclobacteriaceae bacterium
CAGAGGCATCAGTAAAGTAGTTGCTCAAAAAGAATGGGATAAGATGGTGGTAAACATCATTGACAACATTCGAAGAGGAAAAGTAACTGAGGGGATGATCGCTGCTATCCAGAGATGCTCCGAAGTCCTGCTTGAAAATGGATTTGTAAGAACAAGTGACGATGTGAATGAATTGCGTGATGACCTCCGTCTTGAAGACTGACCTAAGATGAAAAGAGTTTTTCTGCTTTTATTAATAATAGGCTTTCCCTTATTCAATGTTTCTGCGCAAAAGGCTGTCCCCGAACTGTGGGGCATGCGGGTGCATGATGAAGCTAAGGTACTCAGCACGGGAGTTGTCGAGGCAATGGAAGCACAATTGAAAGCCTATGAAGACTCGACTTCAAACCAAATTGCAGTTTTGATTGTGCCTTCGCTGGATGGAGATATCCTTGAGGAGTATGCACTGCGCGTGGCTGAAGCCTGGAAACTCGGACAAAAAGACAAAGACAACGGAGTGCTTCTTCTGATCGCCATTAACGACAGGAAAATGAGAATAGAGGTGGGGCAAGGCCTCGAAGGTGTGCTCACTGACGCCACAAGCAATCGCATCATCAGGAATGAGATAGCCCCAGCGTTTCGCAGAGAAGATTATGACGGGGGCGTGAGGGCCGGCATTGATGGGATCATTCTTGCCATTGGGGGCGAATACATCGCTGACGACAGTGACGGCACAACCGAACTGAGTGGTGATGAGATCTGGATGGTGGGACTTTTTGTTTATGGCATCCTTGGCATTTTCACTTACATCGGATTGATCTCTGGCAAGACCGGATGGTTTCTTTATTTCTTCCTTATTCCCTTCTGGGCGGTATTCCCAACATTTGCGATGGGGGGTAGCATCAACATCCTCTACAGCTACCTTATCTTGTTTCCCATCCTTAAAGTCATCATCGGAAGCACCGCCTGGGGCAAAAGAATGGCTAAAAACATGTCTTCAGGCGGATCTGGAGGATCCGGTTGGAGTGGGGGTGGCGGATGGTCATCCGGTGGTGGATGGTCATCGGGTGGCGGTGGCTTTTCTGGTGGTGGAGGAAGCTTTGGCGGAGGCGGCAGCAGCGGTTCCTGGTAGCCCGAACTCTTATTTTCCTACACTCGCATCAATGATCTTCGTCAATTGTAATATCTATTGATTAACCCCTATTTTTGGGGCCAAATTCTGACAAATGAAGCGCGACAAGATCATTTTTGACCTCATAGAAAAAGAAAAAAAACGCCAACAAGATGGTATAGAACTGATCGCCTCGGAGAACTTCACCTCCATGCAGGTGATGAAGGCCATGGGGACGGTTTTGACAAACAAGTATGCTGAAGGCCTTCCTGGAAAAAGATATTATGGAGGCTGCGAGGTGGTGGATCAGATTGAAGAAATCGCGATCGAAAGAGTAAAGGAACTTTTTGGTGCAAGTTGGGCAAACGTCCAACCTCATTCAGGAGCACAAGCCAACGCTGCTGTAATGCTTGCCTGCCTGAAACCAGGAGATAAAATTTTAGGATTTGATCTTTCTCATGGCGGTCACCTCACACACGGTTCCCCTGTCAATTTTTCTGGCAAACTTTACCAACCTGTTTTCTACGGTGTTGAAAAAGAAACAGGACTGATTGACTTTGACAACGTCATCAAGATTGCGAAGAAGGAAAAACCCAAGATGATCATTTGCGGGGCATCGGCCTATAGCAGAGATTGGGATTATGTAAAACTGAGGGAAGCCGCTGATGCCGTTGGCGCCATTTTACTTGCCGACATTTCGCACCCAGCCGGACTGATTGCCCGTGGATTGCTGAATGACCCGATTGAACATTGTCACGTAGTAACCACAACTACACATAAAACACTTCGTGGTCCGCGCGGTGGTATGATCATGATCGGAAAAAATTTCGATAACCCGTGGGGACTCAAAACTCCGAAGGGCGAATTGAGAAAAATCTCTTCCATTTTAGATTCAGGTGTTTTCCCTGGAACGCAAGGTGGTCCCCTTGAGCATGTAATAGCAGCCAAGGCGGTATCATTTGCGGAAGCTTTGTCGGAAGAATACTTTGATTACATCGTTCAGGTGGCTAAGAATGCCAAAGCAATGTCACAGGAATTTGTAAAGCGTGGCTATGACGTAATTTCGGGAGGAACAGACAATCACCTCATTCTGATCGACCTGCGCTCTAAAAAGCTTACGGGCAAGCTGGCAGAAGAAGCCCTGATCAAGGCAGACATCACCATCAACAAGAACATGGTTCCTTTCGACACGCAATCTCCATTCGTTACTTCCGGTATGCGTATCGGTACCCCTGCCGTGACTACAC
>DAORAG010000509.1:0-2335 GCA_035344095.1 Cyclobacteriaceae bacterium
TTCTCAAGTTTAAATTGAGACATCAGCGGGAAAGCTCGCTGCGTAATAAACTTATTGCTTTCGTCCACAAGCATGTACCGTCTATCATATTGAAGCCCTTTCTCCATCACCTTGGCAGAGGGGAGCCTGATGCCACCGAGCGATTTAACGGGGTAAATCCAAATCTCTTCCAGTCTATAGGTTAGCATGCTCGCGTAAAGAATGCCACAAACTTAGCGATAGATGCAGGATTGGCCTCGTATGGATTGAATTTTTAAACACTATTTTCTGTTCACCTGTTATATTTGAAGTTATGGGCAAGGAATCTGCGCTATGGTATTTTGAAAGTGTTAACCTGTACAATATCCTTTGTCCACACAAGGTGAAAACGATGGCCAACGATCACACCTTCGTGGAATTTAAAAAGGATGAATTCATTTACTTTCCTAATGAGAGGTCGACACATATTTATATGATAGTCAACGGCCGTGTTAAGATCGGTCATTACCTGGATGAGGGTAAAGAGGTAGTCACCTCAATTTTAAGTACGGGAGAAATATTTGGAGAACTTGCGCTTGCTGGTGAAGATGAAAGACGGGACTTCGCTCAGGCGATGGACAGCGTTACCATCTGTCCGCTCAGTTTAGATGACCTCAAAGACCTGATGAAAGAAAACAAAGAACTCAGCTTTAAATTGCTGAAGCTGGTTGGTTTGAGATTGATGAAACTGGAGCGAAAACTGGAGCTATTGGTTTTCAAAGATGCTCGCACCCGCATCATTGAATTTCTTAAAGATTCGGCAGCGTGGAAAGGAAAGAAAGTGGGATTTGAGACAATGATTCCCACCAAACTGACACACAAAGATATTGCAGCACTGACAGGCACCTCGCGACAAACGGTGACCACAATTCTCAACGAATTGAAAGAACAAAACCTGATCAACTTCGACAGACGGAAAATACTGATTCGCGATCTTAGTCAACTGAAATAAGTCGCAAGCATGACATTGTCGGAGGGTTGTTTTTTATAACTTCGAAAAAATTCCCATGAAAAAGATCACTCTGTACCTTTTTATATGTCTGCCTTTTGTGGCCCTCGCACAGAGTCCGTGGGTTGCAGAAAAAGGGAAGGGTTATATGCAAATTGGTTTCACCACAATTGGGCCCTACAGCGACCTGTTTGCAAAGGATAATACCTATTCCCTTACACGTGAAGTGTCAGATAGAACAATCCAGCTCTATGGAGAATATGGAATCGGATCTTCGACTTCGGTTTTGGCGTCCCTTCCGTTTAAGATGATGGAGACTGGTGAACAGTTGCTACAGTCAACAACTAACCCAAACGCAGCTGGATCTTTTACATCTCTGGGAAATATACAAATAGCAGCACGCCACAACTTCATTAACAAAGACTTTGTATTGAGTGGGCAATTGACAATGGAGCTACCGACCGCAGGCTATGATGAACCGACCGGTCTACGCGGAGGACTTGATGCCTTATCAGTGATTCCATCACTAAGTGTAGGCAAGGGATTTGAAAAATTTTACGGCTACCTTTCTTCAGGGGTAGCCATTCGAAGTAATGACTACAGCAGTGAGTTTAGACTTGGAGGTGAACTAGGTTACAAGGTTTTAGAGCATATATATTTGATCGCTGTTCTTGATGTTGTCAGTAATTTTGAAAACGGAAATGCTGTTGAATCACCAACACAACTCCAATCAGGGCTTTACCTCAACAACCAGAGTTTCTTTGCATATGGCTTCAAGACAATCATTGGTTTCAATTCAAACTTTGGAATCACAGGAGCGTTCTACGGTGCTGGCTCCGGGAACCTGGTAGCGAAGTCTCCGAGTTTGAATGTTGGAGCGTATTACAAATGGTGACCTCTAAATAAGAGCAGATTGCCAATCTGGCGGGAGGTCATCTTCTGTATCAACATCGGTTAAAGTCTCCAGCTCTCTGAATGAAAGTTGAAGCTTTTTGAAATCCTCAATAGTATCCTTTAACACAGAGTCAGTACTCCATTTCTTGTCGAAGAATACAGCGGGAATGATTTTTTTTAATCCAAGCAAATAGTATCCGCCATCTTTTGCCGGGCCAATCACTGCATCCACATTATTCAATTGCTCAAATGCCTCAGTCAAAATTTTTGACTTCAATTCAAGGCAGTCTGTGCCAATGATGCAGGCTTGCTCATAACCAGCAGCAAATGCATGTTCAAATGCATTCCGCATTCGCTGGCCGAGGTCGTCTCCCAGCTGTTGTTGTTTTTGAAAAAAAGTCGTTGTCCAGATGTCATTCTTCTCAACTGTGTTCGAATAAAAAACAATCTTATCACAGTCTTGCAATCCAAATG
>DAORAG010000510.1:0-2332 GCA_035344095.1 Cyclobacteriaceae bacterium
GTGATTCTTACAGAAGATATTGGGATCCTGAAAGAGACTCTTTAGATTTTCCCTTTTTCAGAGAGATCTCTCGGATATTTTTAGATCATGGATTTGCTGTGCTGTTCATGGAAAAGAGAGGAATCAATAAATCAGAGGGGAGTTGGCGAAAGAATAGCTTAAGTGGCAGGGCCGAGGATGTGTTTTATGCCATCCAATATTTGAAGATGCGTCAGGAGATTTCACCCGATCAGATTGGTATATGTGGACACAGTCAGGGTGGATGGGTAGCTCAAACGGCAGGCGCCAGGTATTCGGATGACGTTTCATTCATCGTTAATCTTTGTGGAGCGGTTTCTACTCCGAAACAACAGGAACTTGACAATCTTATTCAAAAGCAACGGTGTGCCGGTAAGAGTGAGCGAGCCCTGAGGTGGCAATCTGGCTGGAAAAAAATAAGCCTTGGCATGTTTGGAGCAATTTCAAGATTGGTCAAGATCAACCACTTCTCATATGTTATTAATGACTACAAGCCGGAGAAGGTTTTGCCTTATATTAAATGTCCTTTTTTGGCCATCTACGGGGAGACGGACGATCTTGTGCCCGTAGAGTCGAACAGAGCAATTCTAGTTTCAGAATTTGCGAAGTCTGACAAAGCCAATTACGAATTGGTGACGATTGAGCAAGGAACTCATGGTCTGTTCAGAGCTCCGCACTGCTGTAAATGGGATGAGGTTCAGGATCGCAATCTGGTTCCGGAATTCGAACCCACTTTAAGTGGATGGTTAAGAAAGCTATAGAAGTGCTACTGTTGTAAGATGGTGAACTCTGTTCTTCTATTGAGTCTCCTTCCTTCTTGAGAGTCGTTGCTGGCCACCGGGCGCGACTCACCATAACCAACAGCCGAGATACGGCTCGGATCAACACCAAGGCGCTCGAGATATCGCTTAACAGCATCGGCTCTGCGCTGGCTCAATAGCTGGTTGTATTCGTCAGGACCGAGTGAATCCGTATGGCCACCAATTTCTACTTTCATCGTTGGTGATTTTTCCATCATGGAGATGAAGTCCTGGATTCCGTTGAATGACAATGGTTCATCACTATCGTGACCAAAGTAAATGTCAATCAACGAAGGCACGTTTACTGCCAGCTTTTGAAGTCGGATGGTATCATTCAGTACCATGGCCTTTGATGAAACTCCCCCCAGATAGACAGATACAATTTGTGGATTATACCCGATGCTGTTGATTTCAATCCTATATTTTTCGGGATTGGAGTAGCTCGTTTTTAGTTGCGCGTTGTACACGCCTTTTTCTTTTTCTCCCAACGCAGACTTAGCACCATCTGGTTTTCGAATCGACACCTGTGCGTTTAATTTCTCACTACTCAAAGCATCTTGTACCACCATCACAATAGTTGCTTCACCGTTTTCGGCAGCGGGTGGGGTTGGGGTAGCAGTTGTTGCTGCAGCTGTGGTTGCAGCGATCGTTGTCGGTTCTGTTTTTATTGAGGCACTCTCCGCAAAAAGGTCCGCGTAATCAGGATGGCCGAGATCAACTGGTTTCCAGTTCTTCATGCTCACCTTATAGATATCCTGCTCTCCAATATTTTCGAGTCGCACCGATGAAATGTAGGCATCGGTTTCATCGGCATTCAGCACAAAGTAGATGTCATTCTCAGGTGAATTAATGGGATATCCCAGATTCAGTGGCTCACCCCATGTGCCGTTCACGGTGTCAAGTTCCGATCGGTAGATATCAAGGTCGCCCATCCCTGCATGCCCATTTGAACTAAAGTAAAGATGTCGGCCGCTGGCAGTGATGAACACACCATCTTCATCCAATTCAGTATTTACCAACGGACCGAGATTTCTGATATTCGTCCAACGACCACCTTTACCCATCTCTGCTCTGTAGATGTCGGTGCCCCCATATCCCCCGGGTCGATTGCTGGTAAAATACAACACCTGGTTGTCAGCGGAAAGCGAAGCGGAGTTCTCAAGGTATTCCGAATTGATACCCTCCATCGGCTTTGGATTTGACCACTCGAAACCTTCACCCCTTCTGGTGATAAAAAGGTCTCCTCCATTGCTGTCATGATACAGGATCATTTCCTTGCCGTCAGGAGATATGGCAACACTGGAGTTGTGATAGTTGGTGTTGAGAGGGCCACGCATGTTTTTGGTCTCGGTCCACTCGCCATCCTTAAATTCTGAATAGAAGATATCTTCGTAGTACTCCAGGTCTGTGGCGAGCGTGGCATTCAGGTTGCCTTCAGGTCTTCGTGAAGTGAACACTAGGAGGGTTTCGTCCGCGTTAATAGTAGGTGCATAGTCTGGATACTCCGAGTTGAT
>DAORAG010000511.1:0-2326 GCA_035344095.1 Cyclobacteriaceae bacterium
ATTATCCACATTGGTGATCGGGTGCGTGCGAAGTTTTATCGTAGTTTGGTTCCAAGATGGTTCTTCACTGTAATACCATTTCCATTCGCTCCCATCTCGAAAAATGAGATTTCTCTCTACTCCATTTAACTGTATGATCCGCTCATTTTGAATATTCCTCATGTCGTTGAGATGAGTGGTAGCAAAATACAAGTTGTCATTGCTGCTTCCAGGATGACCACCACCAGCTGGATTGTAAATCAAAGTGATAGTGTTGTTATCATCGTGCAAATAAGCGTCCAGCCCGGACCAACCCCAATCGAGTGCACCTACACCTCCTAATTCGTTGAGACTCCACGCATTTGACCCCTTAGAAACAGATTTTAGCTGTCCACCCTCCGCAACAGTGACATACAAACCGAATTGACTACCGTCGTACACCCAGCCTGAAGCATAGACTTCGCTCCCACTTGTGGCGTATGTACCACTGACCGGCCCTTCCACAGTCCAATTCTTCCCATCAACCGAAGAAGCCCCAAACACCTGAGAATCAACGCTTATATTACATCCACAGGTTCCGCCTCCACCGAAGTTACACGATTGAGAGCCTCCTGGTGACTCGACACCAAAATACCCGTAAAACTTACCTTTGGAAGGAAGGTACCGAACATACGCAGTTCGAATACCCTCTTCATGTGAACTAACCGGTACAAAGTTATGGGGTTTTAAAATTGGATTACCGGAGTATTTCGTAAAATTCACTCCGTCCGTACTGGTGGCGAGACCGAGAGATTGGTGATTAACATCACCATCAGTATTCCAACACCCGTCAAATCCTGCAAGATAATGCAGGTAATAGATCCCGCCCACCTTAGAAATTCCACTAACAGCGATGCCAGGCTTTTTTTCCCAAGAAAGGGTCGTACTGTTCTGAAGAACAATTCCTTTTTCAGTCCAATCGGACAGCTTTTCCGGAATTGTATCAAGGGCATATGCCTGCATCGTCATGAACAAAGGTAGTATCCCAACAAGTAAAATTTGCATGACAAACATTTGGCATCCCCTCCTTAATTTCGCAATTCTTGGCAATGCGCCAACTCTGTTTCTGTCCCATTATCATCATTTCTCCCCGCATCCATTTCATAAAACCGGTGAATCTGGTGATGAGGTTTTCGGCTACTACAATTTCATTAAACAGATCAAGAACTAAGCAAAATATGGGCCATCACAGCCTTACCTCGGTCAGTCGACAAGATTTAAAGAAATGTTTTTTACGCCCAGGAACCCTTTTTCTTCCCTTCGGGGAAAAAAGGCAAACCTTAAGGCTATATGGAGAAGCGAGGGTTAAATAAGGCAATGGCACTCCAAAAGAGTCTGTTTCCAAATACTATGGCACCATAAGAAACCTAAAACGAAAAAAGATGTATCAAAACGAGTGAGGCATACGCAGGCACAAACATTCAGCAATGCTACGTAATTACAAAGAAATCACTTTGGAGGACAACTTGACCATTCAAAAAAATTTGAACCGTTGGCGCCAGAATTAGGAGGGCAGGCCAATGTAAACAAAACGGGATTTTTGTTTTCCTCCTGATTTTTTCGCATTTCTTTCAGGAACACCTAAGGGAAGCAACTATCCCCTTAACCAGGATAAAACTCGACAATATAGGACAGGGGATCAACTCGATGTGGTCAGTGAGAGTGGCCTTTTCCAGCTTTCTAAGTTCAAATTTCTAACGCAAGATACCTGGATCTTGCTCGCCCATCCGTCTTATCAGACGGAAAATTCCCGCTACCATAGACGATTAATTCTCCATGGTTGAAATTTTCATGGACTGGAAAGGGCTTATTTACCGTAGCCTACTCAACAGTGAACTTCCAAGTATATGATCTCCTGATATCTCCGACATCTACTGAATACCGAATCACATCCCCTGCGGCATACTCTACCCGTGGCATTCGGAAAAGCCGGTTCGGCCAATGCGTAAAACCAGGACGAGTATCAAGCTGAATACCCTCTCCAAAGTCAGCCCGGAAGTACAAACAAAATCCATCAAGACCTCCGGCCCGATTGACGCGTTGGTTTGCCTGCCAATGCATTGGAACCGTACTGGCATCATCCAGCACATTCAAATCAAATGTCATAATTGGATGAGGCGCGCAAAGGAAAAAATCCACAGCTGCTTCCTCCACCATGTGTCGAGTATAACCAGGTGGTTGGAATGCCTTTGCTTCTGGAAGATCACGCAAAAAGCTGAAGTCAACGCCCTGAGGAAGGTCACGTACGGTTACAGGCTTCTCCCATAGAAACGGCATTCTGTATTCTTTTTTTAGAGCGACCGGCTCC
>DAORAG010000512.1:0-2322 GCA_035344095.1 Cyclobacteriaceae bacterium
CATGGAACCCCGTTTTGGTGTGGATTTTAGTGATGTACGGGTTCATACCGGTAACGACGCAGTTCAAATGAACCGAGCTGTTGGCGCCCAGGCTTTTACGCATGGATCTGATGTTTACTTTGGTGAGGGTCGCAGTCCTAATAATTTAGAACTTACGGCGCACGAACTGACTCATGTTGTGCAGCAGACTGGGGGCGGGATTCAGGCAAAATCAATCGTGTCTGACCCTGTTGATTTAATGGAAATGCTCGCTAACGGAGTGCCGGATGAAAAAGCACCATCTGAAAGAGGACAGGATCCTGTAATTCAACTCATGTGTTCGAAATGCAAGAAGGAAGAAATGCAGAGGCGCTCAATGAAAGATGAATCCCCTGATTCCCATTTAGTGAGTCGGCAAGCTTCTCGGGTGCATACGAGTTCCAAGCCGACTATGACTTCGCTTACGGGTCAAGGGAAGACCATAGGTTGTTCAACCTGTGAAAGTCCAACGAATAGTATTATGAGGAGGCCTGGAGAGAGTGTTAGGGACTGCTACAACAGAAAGAGGGCATCTTTCGGGCTGGAGAATGATCTGACAAGCATTGTATTTATGGCATGTGGTCTTGGGGGTGTGATCGCTACGATTATAGCAGCGATCGGAACTGCGCCCGCAGCGGGATCAGGAGGACCTCCGGCCGGCGTTTTGGTGGCCGCTGGATGTATGGCCGTAGCTTTAGGCGGTAAAATTGGGCTCCATGCTGCCTGTCTTTGGGACTGTGCGACCTCCCAGAGAGAGGAGTCTTGAAAATGTATCGTTTTTGGATTTCTATTGGCCCTCTTATTATGGTTGCAGTACTCTTGGTTGTGTTGAATCCGAAGCTGATAACTGATTATGCCTATTTCTTGATAGGGATGTTCGTACTAGGAATGCTAATTATGGGTATTTTCTTTTTTTTCACCAAAGGGTCGGGTTCTTGATAAGTTGTAAATCAATGGGGTGCAGACTGCACGCCGTTACCGGCAATCAATCTAGAAGCAGTCAATAGTCAATGGGGTCAGACTCGATTGCTCCGCAGAATTGAGTTATACTTTTTATTTTCAAATAACTTAAAAAGATAAAAGTATGGCTCGACTTCCACGGTTTGATATTCCCGGCCAACCGCAACATGTCATACAACGCGGCAATAACCGAAGTATTATTTTTGCAGGGGAAGAAGACTATCAGTTTTATCTGAAGAAATTAGGCGATGCCTGTCAAAAATTTCAGTGTGATTTGCATGCTTATGTTTTAATGACCAATCATGTGCATCTGTTGATAACGCCGCATTTGAAAGGTGGGATTGGTAAAGTAATGCAAATGCTGGGAAGGTATTATGTACAGTACTTTAACCATCAGTACAACAGAACCGGCACCTTGTGGGAAGGCCGTTATAAAGCAACTTTGATGGATAGTGAACAATATTTATTAACCTGCAGCCGGTATATTGAGCTGAATCCGGTTCGTGCCGATATGGTTGAGCATCCGGCAGACTATCCCTGGTCAAGCTATCACTTCAATGCTTTAGGTCTTACGAATTCCCTAATAAAGGAACATAATATCTACACAGCGTTAGGAGCGGATGCAGCAAAACGCCAATCAGCTTATCGTGCGTTGTTTGAATATCAAGTCCTTGATAAAACTATCGAGGAAATTCGAGTTGCCACCAATAAAGCATGGGTGTTAGGAAACGAAAGATTTCTTCAGCAGATTGAGGATCTATCGCAAAGACAGGTTCTACCAAAGCCACGCGGAGGCGATAGGCGATCTAAAAAAAGCTAAAGAGAGAAAAACCAATCGAGTCCCCATTGCAGCCGGCAGAAGTTAGTTGTTTGAAGTTTAAATTTAGATAAATAGTTTTTGCTCTAGGAGGCTATGTTTATGGCCAAGCAACTTCTAACCGAAGCGCCGGAAAAGGCGAAGGTGAGACAGACTCCTGTTGCTTCTAAGCCAGATTTTGTCCAATCATATCAACAGGGTGTTCAACCCATTCCCCATTTGCTACGCACCTTAGGGAATCGTGAGGTTGCCCGATTGATTCAAGCCAAGCGACTCTCACCGTCAGGGGAGATCATAGGTCTCCAACGAAAATTAACGGTTGGTGCAGCTGACGATCAGTACGAGCAGGAAGCCGATCAAGTGGCTCATCAAGTCATGAGTATGCCGGATGCGGCAGTAGCAAACCCAATGCAACGCGTCACGTCACCGGAAGACGACCAGGAGAAGACCCTGCAGACCAAGCCGCTGGCTACCTCCATCACTCCGTTTGTGCAGCGGGAAATGAGCAATGAGGAAGACAAAGAAAC
>DAORAG010000513.1:0-2320 GCA_035344095.1 Cyclobacteriaceae bacterium
GATGAAGTACTCTCTAAGCAGCCCGGTGGCAAGTGGTCCGTCAAGCAGCACATTGGTCACCTTGCAGAAGTGGATGAAATTGCCATGAAGCGAATAAGAGAGATGCTGGAAGGCGCACTAACACTTTCACCTGCCGTATTCGAACCAAAGAAGGACTACAATAAAATGTCTGTCAACCAGGTGGTGAGTATTTTTAATGAGAACAGAAAAAAGAACCTTGAACTATATCAAAACCTGAGTGAAGCTGACCTCAAAAAAGAATCTGTTCACCCAAGATTGAAAGTGATGATGAACCCTGTCGATCTCGCGATGTTTGATGCCGAGCACGATGATCATCACCTGGTTAAGATCAACGAAATTTTAGCACAACAATAATGTACGTACCGAAATACTTCAGGCCTGATAATTCGGAGGAGGTAAAGGCATTCATCCGGGCAAATAATTTCGGAATACTCGTGAGTGAAAACATCAACCGACCTTGGGCAACTCACATTCCTTTTATCCTCAATCAGACAGGCACACAACTCACCACTCATATCTCACGTGGCAACCAGCAATGGAAAGGATTTTCAGAAAAAGAGGTGATGGCAATATTTCAAGGGCCTCATGCCTATGTAAGTTCATCGTGGTATGATCATGAAAATGTGCCTACATGGAATTATATGGCTGCACATGTCTATGGGAAAGCCAGAATCATTGAAGGGGATGAACTCAGGCAGGCCTTGCGCGAGCTGGTTGACTATCACGAAGCGGGATCAACCAAGCCGGTATCACTTGATAGCATGACACCATCCTATGTTGACCGCGAAATCCGAGGTATAGTGGGCGTTCAAATTGAGATCACAGAAATTCAAGCAGCCTATAAACTTTCACAAAACCGAGATTCCAAAAATTATCAGACTATCATCGATGAGTTGGAACGACAGGAATATCAAGGTGCAAAGGATGTAGCCGCGGAGATGAGGAAAAGATCGTGAGAATAAGTGTCCTTCCCTTATTGCGCGCGCAAAAAATAAATATCTTTATCGTCAAACTTTTGTTCACATGACGAACGTGTCTACGCTATCGGTTCAAAAAACAAGCAAGTCCAGACTTCCAAGTGTCGACTTTGCCAATCTCGAGTTTGGAAAGTATATCTCCGACCATATGGTGCTCGCGGAATATGCCCATGGAAAATGGTCGAGTCCATCAATCGTTCCCTATGGTGATCTTCCCATGAGTCCCGCTATGCTTTCTATACACTATGGGCAGTCGGTATTTGAGGGAATGAAGGCGTTTAAGATGGCTGATGGACGCATCAATATTTTCAGACCAAAAAGACATCTTGCGCGGTTGAATAAATCCCTTGATCGAATGTGCATGCCAGAGATTCCTGAAGAGATGTTCATAGAATCTCTCGAATCCCTGATCAAGGTAGACCACGAATGGGTGCCATCAGGAGATGGAGCATCGTTATACATCAGGCCAGTAGTATTCGCTTCAGAGTCACGCCTTGGCGTGAAGGTGTCTGATCTTTACAAGTTTATCATCATGACCACACCAGTTGGTCCCTACTTCAGTAAGCCATACAAACTCAAGGTTGAGGATCATTACGTGCGTACTGCTGAGGGAGGCACGGGTTTCGCTAAATGCGCAGGCAACTATGGAGGTGCTTTCTACCCTACCCAGGTTGCTCGCAATGAAGGATTTGATCAGGTGTTATGGACCGATCACAAAGAACACAAGTACATTGACGAAGTGGGAATGATGAACGTGATGTTTGTACTTAACGGAAAATTGATCACCCCAAAACTTAACACAGCAATTCTGGACGGAGTCACCCGAGATTCGATTCTCACACTGGCAAGAGACATGGACTTCGCAGTAGAAGAAAGAAGAATAAGCCTGGATGAATTGGAAGAGGGATTTAAGAATGGGAGCCTCTCAGAAGCATTTGGTGCAGGTACTGCAGCGGTTGTGGCCACTATCGCATCAATGAATATTCATGGAAAAAACTACGTTGTAAATACACCTTCTTCTGAAAGCTTTCAACTTAAGGTGAAACAACAACTGCTTGACATCAGAACGGGAGTTGCTGAAGATAAATTTGGTTGGAATTATATTGTTGACACTAAATAGAACGGCTTGAAACTACGCGCTGCATTTTTTCAGGGGAAGGACAATCTTACATTACAGGAAATCGAAAAACCGAAAATTGGAAGAAATCAGGTCATTGTTAGGATTAAAAATGCAGCCCTAAACCGACACGACCTTTGGCTACTTAAAGAACAAGCGGACTCGATGCCAGGTGGGGTTATCCTTGGCGCGGATGGTTCTGGGG
>DAORAG010000514.1:0-2316 GCA_035344095.1 Cyclobacteriaceae bacterium
AAGAAGGGCATCTTGTACGGAAAGTCTTCCGCTGGCCTGGTCTTTCGCAAAATCAAAAGACCGATGGCCTGCCCAACGAATTGAATTAGGATCCGCATCGCAAGAATCGCGCTGATCACATCATGAAGCCTGAATAACAGACTGAACACAAACGCAACAGCACCGAGAACCAACAGCGAGACGTGCGGAAAGTTCTTGGTCGGGTGAAGCGTAGCAAAAACCTTGAAGAACGCTCCATCTGCAGCGGCCGCGTAAGGTATTCTGCTATAGCCCAGCGTAGCCGAGAAAACGGAAGCAAAGGCAATGAACAAAATCAATACCGTAAGTACTTTAGCCGCTGTTGGTCCGGCCAGTTCCTGCATATAAAGACTGACAACAAATTCACTTTCCTTCGCATACTGCCAGGGGATTACGCTCACCACACTGATGTTCATTGCCAAATACAAAATGGTAATTCCAGCTATGGAGATGAACATACTCTTGGGAATATTTTTAGTAGGTTCAATGATTTCACTGCCGAGGTGGCAAACATTATAGTATCCAAGGTAGCTGTAAACACTTTTGACGCTTGCAAATCCTAGTGCCGTTGCAAATGCATAGTTCAATCCAGCTCCTTCTGTCATGGTTTCCAATGGCGCTAAAAAATTACCTTCAGCAATACCTCCACCAATGATCCAAAACATAGAAGTAATAACACCAAACCAAAGTGCTACAGAAATTTTCCCAATGGTTTCAATCCTTCTGTAGAGAAGGACGACAATCAGAACCACTACTCCCCCGCTTACAGCCTTCACCATCAACGGCTCCAGGGGCACCAAATAGGTAAAGTAAGAGGCAAATCCGATTGCAGCGGAGGCGATGACCAATGGCGCCTGAATCATCGTTTGCCAAACAAAAAGGAAACTCATCATCTTTCCTGCCTTGTTTTGGCCATAGGCTTCTTTAAGGAAATTATAACTTCCGCCTGCCTTGGGAAACGCGGCCCCCAGTTCACTCCACACCATCGCATCAACAAATGAAAGAGCCGCCCCGGCAACCCAGGCAAATAAAAAATTGGTGCCGGTCATCATGCCCATCACCATCGGCATCGTGATAAATGGACCAATACCCACCATGTCAATCATATTGATTGCAGTGGCTTGCGTAAGTCCAAGTCTTCTCTCCAATGATGACGACATCTTCTCCCCGGTCTTTTTAGTCGAATCTATCAGGATGTTATTTAATCAATTTATGATTTATTTGCATCATGTCACTTTTTGTAGCCTCACTCAATTCCGGCAGCAATGGAAACTGCTACTACATCGCCAGTAACAGCGAGGCAATATTGATAGATGCAGGTATCTCTTGTCGAGAAACAGAAAGGAGACTCAGGCGTTTGGGGCTAACAATGCAAAATGTAAGGGCGATCTTCATCACCCATGAACATTCTGACCATATTTATGGTTTGCCCTCGATCAACAAAAAATACCGAATCCCGATTTACATTTCTACCAAAACATTGTTGAAAGCTCAGCTAAAGGGAGTCGAGGCCTACAACTTCAATCCGTACGAGCCCATAAGAGTAGGTGATTTAACCATTAGGGCATTTCCTGTGCCCCACGATGCACAAGATCCCCACAATTTTATAGTTTCAAACAAAGCGGTAAACGTGGGAGTATTTACCGACATTGGCAACATCACGGAGCACGTCATACACAACTTCGAGCAATGCCATGCCGCATTCCTGGAATCAAACTATGACATCCAGCTGCTGAATGCAGGCAGTTACCCCATAGCGCTTAAGAACCGTATACGGGATGGCTTCGGTCACCTTTCCAATTTGCAGGCAGCCAAATTGTTTGTAGATCATCGCCCACCGTACATGAGTCACCTGTTTTTGTCTCACTTGTCAAGAAACAACAACTCAACAGAGATCGTAAGAAATCTTTTTAATAGTCTTACACGAGGCACGGAGATAGTTATTGCCTCTCGTTATAAGGAAACTAAGTTGTATGCAATAAATGCCAACGGAGCAGGCAAAAAAGAACCTTACCGGGGAATCGTAGCCCCTGTGCAGCTCGATTTATTTTAACGGGAAGATTAGCGGGCAATGACCCTGTAGGCCTTTTCTCCATTCAGCTCGGTTTCAGCCACAACACGGTTCTGAACCAGTTCAGCAATCAACTCTGCGATAACCGATGCCTTATCTGTGCCCAGATGCGACACGATCTGATCGTGGGTTTTGATATCGTTTGGAGCCTTTCTAAAATCTGTGATAAAGTTCAGGATATCGATTTTTCTCATCTTTAAATACAGTTTTTCTACCATACGAAAAGA
>DAORAG010000515.1:0-2316 GCA_035344095.1 Cyclobacteriaceae bacterium
ATCCTTTGATTTTCGCTAATGGGTCCTCTGCATCGGGTGCAAGTAATGCGAGTTATGTTGATGGTCCGGTCAGAAAAGTTGGAAATGCCGCTTTTACTTTTCCAACAGGCGATGGTGGAATCTATAGAGGGATTAGCATCTCCGCGCCCACCGCTGGCACGGATGCATTCACAGCGGAGTACTTCAAGGCGACTCAGGCATTTGGAGGGCCTTCAACATATTCGAGCGGATTACTTACCGTAAGCTCATGTGAATACTGGGTGCTTGACCGGACAACGGGGACCTCAAACGTAAACGTCACACTCAGCTGGGTCGCTGCTGATTGCACCGGCCCCTATATTGACCCGACAGGCCTGTCGTCTCTAAGGGTGGCCCGTTGGAATGGCTCCAATTGGGTAAGCCATGGCAATGGTGGAACAACAGGCACTTCAGCAAGTGGAACTGTAACCACTTCGGCTGCAGTAACAAGTTTTAGTCCATTTACTTTGGCATCCGTATCATTAATAAATCCTCTCCCAATCGAGTTGGTGGAATTTATAGCGATCCCGGGTGTAAGCTCAGTAGGATTACGCTGGAGTACGCTTTCTGAATTGAGTAACGATTTCTTTACAATTGAAAGATCTGTGTCTGGTGTTGAGTTTGAAGAGCTGGCAATGATTAAAGGAGCAGGCACAACGGATCAGAAGCTAACCTACACCTACGAAGACAATAAGCCGCTATCTGGCGTATCATACTATCGCCTCAAACAAACCGACTTCGATAAATCTGTTTCTTATTCAGCGATTGTAAAAGTAAATCTTGAATCACCGGAGGTCATGGTGCTATATCCAAATCCGGTAAATCAATCTGAAATAGTGACAGCAAATTCAACAGATGTATTTGCTCTTTTTAATAGCCTCGGGCAATTGGTCGCAAAAACAGAACGTACAAATGAGATTGATATTAAAGGTCTACCTGCCGGGGTTTATACCGTGCGAAGTGCATCTGGTCGCGTAACCAGACTGGTGATCAAGTAGACTGGCCGATATTCCAGGTAAATGCCTTGGTGCTGAATTCAAAAGTCTCAAGGTTATACACACGCTCAACATAGTTGACATTGTCGTCCATGTCGATAAGAATGACAGTCGAACACCTTGAACCGTAGTTAGGCGTCTTGATAAACATTGCGGACAGTGCTCGCTCTCTCTCAAGTTCTAATCCGGTTTTTGGAAGCTGATGATCAGGAGCAATCTTTTCATCTCTTAATATTTCAAAAAGTAAATCCGGCTCCACTTGTTCATGTTGAAGAACTGGAATCATCATATGCTTACCTCTTTCCACTTTGGGCCAGGGTGTGTTTAAGAGATGATTGCTTAACCCATGAAAACCCGCCTCCAGTTTGATTATTTTTGATTGGTAATTAGAGTAATAGGATAGCCCTTCCTGATTGCCGAGAATCAGATTGAACCCGTTGTATTCAGCAGCCGATTCATGAATGTCCTTTAAGTATTCATCCGCTGGTGCATCTGAAAGGAGAAAATCAGACACCAATTTTCCACGAGAAGGAGCATTTGGATTGATGTTACTCAAATCACGATAGTTTGTCACCATTCCTATCCTACCTGTTTTGGTCATTGCCATCCAGGTTCCCTGTGCCTCCAGGTCCCTACCCCCTACTATATTTGGATGATCTTCCCAATAGTGAGCAGGTGCCGTCTTCCTTCCGTAAAATTCGTCACGGTTAGCAGCAACAATAAGTTTATACTTTGGATGATGATTGACACTGAGAAATATCAGACACATATTGAACTAACTAAAGAGCTCCAACTGCGAGGGCAGCAACTGGAATGATCGTCTGTGAAGAGGCGTAATCCCAAGATTTCTAATTCCATCGCGGTGTTCTTCGGTGGGATAGCCCACATTGGTTTCCCACCCGTAACCGGGAAATTGTTCAGAAAGTTTCATCATCAGTTCATCGCGGTAAGTCTTCGCCAAAACAGATGCAGCTGCTATACTTAAATACGTGGCATCCCCTTTCACGACACACTCAAAATTCAGTTCCCTGTATGGCTGGAACCGATTTCCATCGATCAACAGAAGGTCTGGCTGTAGCTTCAGCTTATCTAATGCCAGATGCATGGCTTTAAATGAAGCCTTGAGAATATTGATTTTATCAATCTCATTATTGTCAACTTCAGCCACCGCCCATGCGAGTGCATCTCTTTGAATCTCATCCCGCAACAACAGTCGTTCTTCGCGTCCAAGTTGCTTTGAGTCGTTCAATGTTTCATGAAAATAGTTCTTTGGGAGAATGACGGCAGGTGCCACTACAGGGCC
>DAORAG010000516.1:0-2311 GCA_035344095.1 Cyclobacteriaceae bacterium
AGACAGGCAACAAAAATCGCCAGTCCGCAGAAGTAAGTAAAAATACTGGCAAGCCTTTCTTCAGCTTCATAGGTCTGGTTGAGTGCCTCATCCAGAAAATAGAACGTGAAGGGGCTGTTTTGAATGATCTCGTTCCAGGTATTTTCAATATTGGCTATGGTGGACTTAAAATCACCCGGTTTGATCTTGATAGCGATGTTGCTGAAGGCCGGAGCAAAGCTGAAAACCGCAGGAGTTACTTTATTTCTAAGTGGATCAAAGTTGAAATCCTGAATGACACCGATCACATTAATATCAGGGTTACCACCTTCTCCAAAAGTAATTCTTCTTCCTATAGGATCTTTCCAACCAAATGATTTGGCTGCAGCTTCGTTGATCACAATGGCAAGCGAGCTATCGGAGGGATGTTCAATATCAAAAAATCTTCCATCAACCATCTCCAGTCCGAAGGTTTCCAGAAAATCATATCCTACTGTCATGATTGGCAGCATCTGTTCATCTTCAATGCCCTCCACAATCATTGGGAAGTAGGGCAAATTCTTTTGCCCCATGTCATGTGACAGGTTGGTCATAGAGACAACGCTCGACTCACGAAGAACGCGCTCCTTGAACGTGGGATAGTTTGGTGGCATACCCGAACCCACTGCCCGCACGATGATGACCTGATCTTTATCAAAACCCATGTCCTTGTTTCGCATGAATTCCAGTTGATCCGAAATGATTAATGTGCCGATCAGTAATATGAGAGAGACAGTGAACTGACCAACTACCAAAGCTTTACGCAAGTCAATTTTCTTGTTAACTGCCTTGTGAAGGCCTTTCAAGACTTTGACGGGCTGAAATGAAGCCATTACAAAAGACGGGTAAATCCCGGCAATGAAGCCTGCTGCAAGTGTGACCAGCAATGCGGATGTAATGTTGGAAGGATATAAAAGTTGATTGGCATCAAGCTGTGTGTTTGCGAGGTCGTTAAATACAGGAATGATGACCCAGATAAGTGCGAACGCAACAAGCCCTGATATGAATGCAATAACCAGCGACTCACCCAGGAATTGAAACACGAGGTTTTTCTTTTCTGCTCCCATCACTTTTCGCACACCCACTTCTTTCCCTCTATTGGAATACCGGGCGATGGAAAGGTTCATGAAGTTGATACAGGCAATAATCAATACCAAGATGCCAATGGAGGACAGCGTATAGACATACTGTATATTGCCATTCACCGACATGTCGGCATTGCTGAATTCAGACTTCAGGTGAATATCGGTAATGGGTTGGAGTTTCAAGTTGGCATTGTTCTCCACGTAGCGTGGGAGGTAATGACTTTTTACGAATGCTGGAAGTTTGGCGTTGGTGTCTTCCGGATCAGATCCCGGTACAAGTGTCACATAGCTGTAGTACCATAGACCTCGATAATCATGATCAATTCTGAAGCCCACCAGCTGGCTGATCAATAGCTTTGAATGAGCGAGAAAATCGAAGTCGAGATGTGTTTTGCCTCGAGGTGGTGCCAAAACTCCTGTCACACGCAGGGCGACCGTGTCCTGAAATGTAATGATCTTCCCCAGTGGGTTGGCTTCTCCAAAGTACTTTTTCGCAATATCATGGGTGATCACCACTGAATTGGTGGTTTCAAAGACCTTGTCCCGGTTTCCAAATTCAAAATCATAATCGAAGAGCGTAAAGAAACTGGAGTCGGCCATATAGAACTTCCGCTCCTGATATTCATTGTCTTCATATTTTATTGTAGGAAGAAGGTTGGAGAACAGGAATGGTTTGAAAACGGTGGTTGCGTTTGTTACCTCCGGAAAATCCTCGACCATGTCAAAAGAAGCAGGATAGTGAGAAAGTGAATAGCTATTTCGCACTCCATTCACATCCACATAAGTGTTGAGGCGATAAATATTTTCGGAATTGGAAAAGAAACGATCATATCCCGTTTCATTTTTCACATAAATGCCGATTAGGATAAAACAAGCCAGGCCGATAGCCAGACCGATGATGTTGATGAGGCTATAAAGCTTGTTTTTGAAAAGATTGCGAAGCGTGATCTTCAGGTAATTCTGTAGCATAAAAAAAGGATTGCCCCGTTTGGTTTAAAAAAACGGCTATTTGTACTAGTACAATTAACGCCAGAAAAACAGGGTCTGGTCTGCGATTTTTGATGAGTGGATGAAGGGCGTTTCGCGTGGAGGGTCTACCTTCTGGATTTAGACATTTCGGAGAACATGCTGTTGAAAACGGATAGGATGAGGCTGAACGCCAATGCCCACCAAAAACCGTCAACATCGAAATGCGGAACAAAATAGTC
>DAORAG010000517.1:0-2300 GCA_035344095.1 Cyclobacteriaceae bacterium
CACACCAGCGTCTCTCGCTATTTTCCCGGCCTGACTCGCTGTCGAATGAAGTGTTTCTGTCGCCTTGTCTTCATGCTCGTGTGTAAATGTGGCCTCGTGATACAAAAGATCGACACCATGCAGTTGCTTCACCAGCTCAGGGCTGTAGGCCGTGTCGGAACAATAGGCATACGAATGGGACGGTCTTGGATCAAGGGTGTAGTCTTCATTTTTGTAAAGCAGAGAACTGTCTTCATTAAACACGTCTTTGCCTTGTTTTAGCAATGCGATGTGTTGCAGTCGCATACCTTCATCAATCTTGTCTTTGTCTATTCTTCTGGGTTTGGGTTTCTCGGAGAATAGGAACCCGGTGCACGGCACCTTGTGGACCAAAGGGATGGAGTGAACGATCACAGTGTCGTCCTCATGCAATAGACTGGGTGCAGAAAAGGGCACGTGATGGAAGATGATTTTGAAATTGAGCGAAGACTTGGAGTACTTGAGCTGTAACGTGATGATTTCATCCAGACCCCTTTGTCCATACAGGTGAAGGTCGGCTGTCCGCTTAAGCAAATGCATGGAAAACAATAACCCCATTAACCCCAGGTAGTGATCGCCATGCAAATGACTTACGAAGATGCGATCAATCTTGTGAAAGGGAACACCGAACTTTTTGAGCTGCATCTGCACTCCCTCACCACAGTCTACTAAAAAGTGACTGTGATGGATGTTCAGATATTGAGAAGAGGGAAACCTTCCGTAGGCGGGCAGCGCCCCGCTTGATCCGAGTATCGTTACTTGAAATGCCAAAACAGGTTTATAACAATAAATCCCAACAGGGTTGGGATTTTACGTTCGATAAGTCCGCAAGAATGTTAGTTGTCTCCGTCTTTAATATCTTTTTCAATCTCGTGCATAAACACGGCATCTACAGCTTCTTCAACGGTAGGAAGGATGTGCAACACGCTATCGAGCTGTGAGATTTTTATCAGTTTCATGGTGTGATCAGACAACCCCGCAAGTACAAAGATGCCTCCCTCTTCCTGGAAAATACGATTGCCAACCAGTAGTGCGCTAAGCCCGGAAGAATCAGTGTATTTCACCTCCGACAGGTCAAGAATGATGTTTCTTACACCTTCAGCGTGCAACGTGATCATCTCAGACTTCAGACTTGGAGCAATGCTTGAGTCCATTTTCTCCTCGTGCAGGCCCAGGAGGCTATACTTCTCTTGCTTATCTATTGTATACTTCATAAGTACAAGTTTCAGAGGCTAAAATAACTCAATTTATGGAATTAACGATGCTTCGCTCTATTCGTTCCGTCAGCGAGGAGTAATCGATTGGTTCAAGCTGCTTGCCAGTCATCTGCTGATAAAGCTCCTTGTATCGGTCGGAGATGGACTTTACGATGTCATCGGTCATTTCTGGCACTTTCTGACCGTCCTTACCCTGAAAGCCATTTTCAATCAGCCACTGGCGCACAAATTCTTTCGAGAGTTGTTTTTGCACCTCACCCTTCGCCTGTCGGTCACTGTACCCCTCCATGTAAAAGTACCTTGACGAATCAGGGGTGTGTACCTCGTCAATTAAGTAAATCGTATCGTCATGTTTTCCAAACTCATATTTGGTGTCCACCAAAATGAGTCCGCGTGCAGCCGCAAGCTCCGTTCCTTTTTGGTATAGTTTCAGCGTGTAATCCTCCAGTGTTTTGTAGTCCGACTCGGCCACCAGATTTCTGCTAAGAATTTCTTCCCTTGAAATATCTTCATCATGGCCCACCTTGGCCTTGGTGGTAGGGGTGATAATGGGGTGAGGCAATCGATCATTTTCCTTAAGCCCCTCAGGAAGAGGTACACCACACAGCAGTCTTTTGCCCGCCCGGTATTCCCGCCAAGCATGACCCGCCAGATAACCTCTCACTACCATCTCCACGGGAAATGGCGCACACTTAAAACCAATGGTCACGTTGGGGTCGGGGGTCGAAAGAACCCAATTGGGTACGATGCTCTTCGTGGCCTCAAGATTGAAGGCAGCAATTTGATTAAGCACCCTGCCCTTGTCAGGAATCGCCCGGGGTAGGATAACATCAAAAGCGGATATGCGATCGGACGCAACCATCGCCATCTTGTCACCGAAATAATAGACATCCCGAACCTTTCCTCTGTAAAAACCAGTCTGATTAGGGAATTGAAAGTGGGTTTCTTTGATAGCCTGCATTTGCGCAAAGTTGGGCTGCAAAATAGCAACGGGCTCCGGAACGCCCAACATGACCTCTTACATTAGCCCAAAAAAGTCATCAGTCTTTTTACACTGCGCGCTGA
>DAORAG010000518.1:0-2299 GCA_035344095.1 Cyclobacteriaceae bacterium
AGACTGCGGGTGCTCGTCAAAAATCGGTTGAAAGGATGCTCCACCATTGCTTGACTTCCAGACTCCACCTCCGGCAGCTCCGGCATAAATCACACGATCATTGGTCGGATGATTTTCAAGATCAATGATTCGACCGCTCATAATAGCGGGACCTATTTGTCGAGCACGCAAATCTCCAAACAGCTCATTACCCTTTAATACAATTTCCTGTGCGCTGACAGATTCAACAATGAATACTGATAATAGAATAAAACAAAAACGTCTCATCTTAACTCTGGATTAGTTCGGAAATGCAAAATCGCTTTCAGCCACAGTTGGGTTTACCTCAATGGATTCAATAACGAGCGGCTGAAGTTGACCACCCTTTAGACCCTGAGTCAGAGAGAACGGAAAGTACAAGCCACCGATCTCCTGGTAGTCGCTCATTTTGGTTTGCGAAACCTGACCTTTGGCAGGTCCCTCCTTAATTTCTTGCTCCTGACCGATAGGAACCATAGCCTCAGCGTCAAAGAAATAATAAATTATATCGTCAGTTTTTACACCATCAATTGTCCGTGGCTCACGAACTAACTTAATCTTAAATGCATCTGCGCCATCAAAGGTCTCCTTCCCGGCCAGTTCCACGGTATATCCTTTTGATTTATAGTCGAACAATGCATCTGGGAAATCATTGGCATCCAGCTTTGCATTGGCAGTGCTTTCGTCATCCGACTTCTCTGCCTTCATGGTAGCAAAGTTCGTACTCCAGAGGTTTGATCCATCGAAGACGCCTTGTTTGAGGGTCTGACCTTGAACGGTAAAAGACGTGTATTGTCTTCCGTCTTTCAGTTGAACGATCTCGAGTGGAATTTCGACTCCACCCTGGTTGAATTTTGCCTTTATTTTGATCCCTTTTAAGTTCTTCCAGGCTTCCATTCCCCCGGTGTTCTCATAGTAAGTGTTCAGTATTTCGTCAACGGTTTGACCCCTGCTGACGGTAGTACCGCAAACCAATAGTAATATAAGGACAGTAAATTTTGTGATTTTCATATAAGTGGAATTTGAGTTTAATTCAATTTAGGGAATATTGATAATCAGCGAAAAACCGCGTTCGATAGCGAACATTTTTTTCTTTTCATAGGACGTCAACTACATGCAGTTTGTTGCAAATATTGGTTCCGTATTACAGAAGTATTTAAAAAAATGTTTATCCCAGAAGGCCCCGGAGAAAGCCTTTTCGCATTTTGGCCGTATCGACACGGCTTCTTTCATAAAACAGCTCAAGGTCTTTGAGTTCGCCTTTGTCAAGCCATACACCGTGACCTTTCACACACGAGTCGATCATCACCTGTGATCCATAGCCATACTCCCTCCTTTCAAGGACCTGACTACATACAGGGCAATGAACAGGCGAAGCGCTCTTGGATTTTGCCAATAGAATAGACTTCCCTACATAATCCGGAATCATTTTTAATTCATCAGAATAGTCATTCACACGGATATCCTGGATTTTCTCCAACTCACCCTTATCCAGCCATACCCCGCCACAAGTATCGCACAGGTCAATTTCAATAGCATCTTCATAAATCTTTCTGGACAATGGTGACTGGTCAACGGGGCAATTCATAGAATATGATGGTTATCTAATACGAGTGGATATTTTTTGTTAAAATTAGAAAAAATTCAGCCATGAAAACCTTTATTCCCCTTACCGTTGCCTTTACCAAAGACCAAACCCGTACAGAATTAATTAACATGGCACAGGTCGTTAGGATTATTCAAGGAAACTCTGGCACGATGGTGTGCTTCAATTCGTCAGGCACCGACCACATTGTGGTGAAAGAATCGCGGGATGAGATTGAAAAATTGGTAAACGGTTAATCTGTCAAATAAAACTGCTGTTCTTCCTCTCCATTTCATTAAAGAATGAAACTGGTGTCTGCCCGGCAAATTGCTTGAAGTCGCGGATAAAATGTGACTGATCATGATAGCCGGAATCGAGTGCAAGGCCTAGTAAATCCCAATCGTTCGTCTGTCGTCTTAACTTGAATATTTCCCTGAACCTTACGATCCGAACAAACAAACTCGGATTGATGCCAACGACATCCATAAACTTCCTTCTTACATGACGCTCGCTGTACTTCACCTCTGAAGCATAGTGGCTAAGATTCAACTTCGACTTATCGGCATATACTTTATCAACCAGTTTGTTAACTACGGGGTCCCATGTCCAATTGGAAAATCGGAGTTCATTAATCAGGAATCCCTCAAGGGAATTTATTCTGCATGCCCATGAGGTCTGGTTGCCAAGCTGATCTGT
>DAORAG010000519.1:0-2297 GCA_035344095.1 Cyclobacteriaceae bacterium
AGAACATGAAAGTAACAGGTGATGATGACAACCGCCTGTTTTTCGAAAACATGAAGTTCAATATGGCCCGCAATCAGGAGGCCACACCATTCGTAAATGTAATTAAGGACAGCACTGCCTCAGAAGAAATGAAAAAATCTGCAAGGGCATCTCTGCAAAAGGTGAACGAAAAAGTGATGGCGTACCAAACTGAAATTATTGAGAAGTATCCTAAAACCATGACTGCCAGGATGCTGAGGGCCACCAAACCTGTCGATGTACCGGATGCCCCAGTGCGTGCTGATGGCTCGATCGATTCTACGTTTCAATACAGGTACTATCGGGCGCACTACTTCGATAACTTTGATTTGTCTGATGACGCACTCTTGCGACTGCCACGGCCCTTATTTGCAGAGAAGGTAAAGGACTACCTCGAAAAACTGCTGATACCTCAGCCCGATACGATCATGAACGCTATTGATGCGCTCGTCAAAAAAACAAAAGGCAATCAGGAAACTTATAAGATGGTTGTATTTAATGCAATCATCAACTATCAGAATCCCAAAATCATGGGACTTGATGAGGTATATGTAAGGCTGTATGACAAGTATTTTGAATCAGGTGAGATGGACTACTGGGCGAGCAGTTCGATGAAGAAGAGTATGAAAGACTATGCCGACAAACTGCGATTGAGCCTGATAGGTCAGACAGCCAAGAACCTTATCATGCAGGATCAAAATCTGCAGTTGAGATCGATGTACGACATCAAGAAAAAGTACACGATTTTATTTTTCTTCGACCCTGATTGTGGTCATTGTAAAACTGAAACGCCAAAACTTGTAGATTTCTATAACTCAAATAAAGATCGGTTCAATCTGGAAGTTTATGCCGTCAGCGCTGACACCTCCATGGTGAAAATGAAAAACTACATCAAGGACATGAAGATGCCATGGATTACTGTAAATGGTCCACGCAGTGCTGTCGGAAACTATCAGAATCTGTATGATGCATTTTCTACACCTACGCTCTACGTGCTGGACGATAAAAAGAAGATAATCGCCAAAAAACCGCCCATCGAGAGCCTCGCTGATTTTTTACAAAATCATGAGAGGAACTTAAAAAAGAGAGCCGGGAGTTAGCTCATTCGGAGCCAGATTCACTGTTCACGACAATAAATCCGCATTTCAGGTAAAAAAATGCATTTCAGGTGCAACTATTTACCCCAATCTGAGTATCTAATAACGTAATTGAACGATAAAGAGAATTATGGCATTGTTTGACACCCTGTTTGGAAAGAAAAAAAAGGCATTTCGTGCATCTTGTCTGATCACAAAAGAACCCATTGAAAAAGGATTTGGCTACCTGCTGACAACAGCTCAGGTGGTTTCATCAAAGAAATATTGGGATATGATCATGACAGAGCCCGAAACAATGTCATACACCGTATCGCATTTTCAAAATGACGCTATGGGTACGCAAATGCGGTCAATGATTTTCGAAAAATACGCCACCATTGACAAGCCCTGGATCGTATCGGACTCCATTATCAACTACTTTGATGTAGATAAGTCGAAAGCACGTGAAGATGCACGCAAGTGGTGGGATAACGAGGGCAATTTTGAGCCAGCAGAAACGGGTCCCGCAACTGAGGTTCTCGACAATCCGACTTTCGAAAAATTTAAGACCTACGCTATTCAGGAGGCAGGACGCAGTCGCGTCAACTAGATTTTATCAAAGTCTCATGCTTTTGGTTTAGCTCTTCCTATCAATGGTGAATTGCACCAATTGAGTGAGTGAGCTTTTATACACAGACTCCGGTAGTGACGAGAGGAGGCCGTTGGCTCGTTCATGGAATTCAGCCATTTTCTGCTTGGCATAATCAATCCCTCCTTTTTCCTTGACATGATCAATCACCTCTTTCACCTTTTTGGGCTTATTGGTGTCACTGCGAATAATTCCAATGATCTTACGCTTCTCCAGCCAACTCGATTTTGACAAAGCGTGAATTAATGGCAACGTCATCTTCTTTTCTTTGATGTCGATACCCAGAGGCTTGCCAATCTCGTCATCGCCATAGTCGAAAAGATCGTCTTTAATCTGGAAGGCCATACCTATGTACTCTCCGAACTGACGCATTTGAGAAACGGTTTCCGGACTACTTCCAGAAGAGCTTGCACCCACAGCACAACATGAGGCAATTAAGGAGGCGGTCTTTTGACGAATAACGTCATAATACACATCTTCAGTAATATCCAGTTTTCGTGCCTTCTCAAATTGCAAAAGCTCACCTTCACTCATTTCCTTGACGGCATGGGATA
>DAORAG010000520.1:0-2291 GCA_035344095.1 Cyclobacteriaceae bacterium
ACCAGCAGTATTACTGTTGGGCAGACATAGCGAATAAAGAATACAAATGCATTTGAAGCAAAATTACCTGCCTTGAAAGCAGGTGATCCTTGATCCAGTTCACTCACTATGTTGTTGATTGGTAGTTTCCAGGCAACATACACGCACGTGGTTAATGCAACCACCACGATAAAGAACGTTCCAAAGAAGTAGTCTACAATGTTTTGAAAGCCTATGATGGCGTCAGTCCAGGGAAGTGAGATACTCATGTTTGTGAATGTGTCACTTGCACCGTGTGAAAGCGCAGAGGGAACGCCAAATAGGAACGCAGCGATACCAACAACCCAGGCTGACTTTTTTCTGCTCCATTTTTTCTCATCAATAAAATATGATGCCGGCACCTCCAGCATCGAGATAGAAGATGTCAGCGCGGCTACCATCAGCAACAAAAAGAAAAGTGCCCCGATGATGTGACCGCCAGGCATGGTGCTGAAGATATCAGGTAATACCTGGAACACAAGTGTTGGCCCTGCTTCTGGTGATTTCCCGAATGCAAATACAGCCGGGAAAATCATAAAGCCGGCAAGCAATGCAATACCTGTATCCATCAAACCTACCCACACGCCACTTTCAACAAGGTTGGAATCTTTTGACAGGTAAGAACCGTAGGTAATCATAATCCCCCACCCAATACTCATTGAAAAGAAAGCTTGTCCGAGTGCTGCGAGAATACTGTTCGGTGTGATCTTCGAAAAATCGGGCTTAAGATAGAACTCAACACCCTTCATCGCGCCTTCCAACATTAAGCTGCGGATGGCAACTACAAAAATGAGCGCAAACAAAATCGGCATCAACACTTTTGCTGCCTTTTCAATTCCACCTGATACTCCACCCAATACGATGACGATCGTAAGAATCATAAAGAGGGCAAGCAGACCAATCGACATCGCGCCATTGGCAGCAAATGCTTCGAAACCTGCTGCCGTGCCTGCGAGTGATTTGAAAATATACCCGATGGTCCAGCCGGCAATTACACCATAATAGGAGAGAACGAAAAAGCTTACGCCCAGTGCGAGTATAGCTCCCGCACCCATCCAGAATGCTCCGGCACCCGTGTCTTTAAATGCCCCGATGGTGCTTTTTTTGGTGAACCGACCTAATCCCATTTCAGTGAAGAGGAGAGGAACACCTATCAAGAGTACGCAGGCTATGTATACCAGTACGAAGGCCCCACCCCCGTTTTGACCCGTGATATAAGGGAATCGCCAGATGTTTCCCAGGCCTACGGCTGATCCAGCCGCTGCCATGATGAAACCAAACTTGGAACCCCATTGACCGCGGTTGTCCGAAGAAACGTTCATTGTTAGCTTGTTAAGTTTAGATTACACTTATGTAAAGCGAACAATTTTCAAAAAAAAATCAACTAATCAAACAAAGGTCGGGATCAAGGAAGGTATTGTTCCCCAGTCGGGTTGATTGCGGATAATTGAGTTGAAAGATACTCGGGACTAGACTATGTTAAATTGATTCAATATGACGATAATGATCACAAGAGGACATACGTATTTCAGAAATACAGTCCATATCTGAGCAGGTGTAACTCCAGCAATTTTATACTCACTAAAGAAGGGTGACCCTAAATTTAACTCTTCAATAATTCTAGCTGGCTTGATCACCCAACCGACATATAAGCTGATGAAAAGCGACACAATAACGATAAAAAAGGAACCCCAGACAAAGTCCATGATGTCCATGAAGCTGGTAATGGTAAGTCCTGAGAATTGAAACGACATGGTGCTGAGATACTCATTAGCTCCTTTTGATAGTGCTGAGGGAATGCCAACAACAATTGCAGTGATACTCACGATCCAAGCCGCTTTCTTCCTGTTCCATTTTTTCTCATCGATCAACCAAGATGCCGGTACCTCGATCATCGAGATGGTAGAGGTAAGCGCTGCAATACACAGCAAGAGGAAGAAAAATGCTCCGACAATATTTCCTCCAGGCATTTCAGAAAAAATCTGTGGCAATATCTGAAAGACAAGTGTGGGGCCTTGATTTGGCTCAAGCCCGAAAGCAAATACAGCAGGGAACACCATCAATCCCCCCATCAGGGCAACGGTTGTATCAAGTACTCCAATCCAGAGTGCACTCTTTATGATGCTTTCATTCTTTGCAAGATAGGAGCCGTAGGTAATCATGATCCCCCAGCCAATGGACATAGAGAAGAAGCATTGACTTAATGCCTTTAAAAATGTGGCTCCGTTGATTTTAGAAAAATCAGGAACGAGGTAGTATTCTATCCCTGCCAT
>DAORAG010000521.1:0-2277 GCA_035344095.1 Cyclobacteriaceae bacterium
GCCAAATCAAAGAAGAAGTTACCAACCTTTTCGGTTACCGCTTTAAAATATTTCTCGCCTTTCTCTGCTGTTGCCTTTCGGGGATCTCCTACGCCCGTATCCCTGGTGACTTTTGACCACTGTCTCTCCGCCCATGCCCAGCCCTCTCTTATCGCCTCGAACTTAAATTTTTTGGCGGCTCCATCTCCTGCTTCATTGATATCGACCCAATCAGGGCGTAAGTACATCATGATGCTTGACTCCATCTCACCAGCATGGTCATCCTTATTTTCGAAAAAAAGCTTTTGATCAACCGATCGAAACCAGTCGCAACTGCAAATAAACATGGACTGAAACTGCAATCCCAGTTCCCTGATCATAGGCTTGAAATCATTTCCTCCATGGCTGTTGAGGATAACCAGTTTGTGAACGCCCTGACGACTGAGTACCTGAACCACATCGTGCAACACAGTGAGCTGCGTGCTTGGGTTCATGTTCATATCCAACAGAATATCGTGTTGACCAGTGTTCACTCCAAAGGGAACAGCAGGTAACACAATCACTTTGGCGCCTTTTTCCCAGGCCAGTCTTGCGCTTTCAGCAGCAATCTCTTCTGCTTCAACAATGTCTGTTCCATAAGGAAGGTGATAGTTGTGCGCCTCAGTCGCTCCCCATGGCAACACCGCCAGATCGAAGGACGAGCTCTTTATTGTTTTCCAGCTATTCTCAGCGAGGATATAAGGGCGAGGCTTCATGGAGCAGGTAGTGCGATTTGGTAGCTTTCATTTCTCCCCACTGTCAGTCGGTCATCGCGCAGCCATGGATTGTATCTTTTCAACAACTTATAGGTGGTGCCTTGTTCAAGCGCAAACTCCACAAGGTCTGGTACGGTATCATCCACCTTAACGTATTTCACTGAATCCTTTTTATAGAGATGTTTCGGGTCAATTTTGAAACCATATTTTTCAGGATTCTCAATGATTTGCTTGATGGCAAGAATGCGAAAGACATAACGGGATGTCTCTTCATTGAGAAACAAATCATAATACGAATTCACTCTTTGCTTCTCCAGTGCACGATCCAATCCGTTCATACCTCTGTTGTATGAAGCGGCAACCAGCGTCCAGTTACCAAATTTCTCATACGCCTTGTTCAGGTACCTGCAAGCTGCTTCGGTAGAGCGTATTGGATCGTAACGTTGATCCACCTCTTTAGTAATCTCAAGTCCGTTTTCTTTGCCTGCGCTCTTGATAATCTGCCAGAAGCCAACAGCATTGGCTGGAGAAATCACATTCAGCAGACCACTTTCAATAAGCGGAAGGTACTTGAAGTCATCGGGTATATTGTTCTTTTTCAAAATAGGTTCGATCTGCGGAAACCATTGATTGGCTCTTTTGATGAGAAAGATCGTGTTGCTGTGGAAGTAAATGTTGATTTGAAGTTCTTTGTCTAACTGCTCCTGAAGGTCGGGGCGATTCATTGGTACCGATTCTCCGGCAAAGGACAATTCGCGTGGAATGTCGTAGGAAATGGCGGTCAGCGGACCATCCTGCACCACAATGTTATCAACACCAACTTGTCGATTTTTTGAAAGGTAGTTTTCCAGACGATCAATCCGGTTGTTGATAAACGTAACCAGAAATAAAAGTATCGCGAGGCCGATCACCACAAGCACCTCGATCCGATAATTTTTATAAAATTCCTTCATCCCTTTCAAAATTAGGGCTAGTGCCGTTCCTACAAAATAGTTATTCGACTAAATGGATAAAATAACCCGGAACGAGCACTGCGCGACATTGTTTGTAAAAAGAATTGTTGGAGTGGCACTAGAAGTTGGGTGATAGCAAGTACCTCGAATAAAACTCATCGATTACTTTGACTGCTTCTTCGGGCGTATCGACAAGATTGATCAATTCAAGATCAGATGGATCTATCATCTTATCATCTACGAGCGTTTGCGTGAACCACTCCATCACCCCTTTCCAAAATTGTTTACCTACCAGCACAATGGGAAATCTTCCAATCTTCTTTGTTTGGATCAACGTAAGCGCTTCCGTAAGCTCATCCAACGTTCCAAACCCTCCAGGCATCACAATAAAACCCTGGGAATATTTCACGAACATCACTTTGCGCACAAAGAAATAATCAAAGGAGATCAGCTTTTCGGGATCGATGTATTGATTACCCTTTTGTTCATGGGGAAGAAAAATATTCAGGCCCACACTTTTTCCGCCCGCGCGATGAGCGCCTTTGTTTCCTGCTTCCATAATGCCGGGACCACCACCGGTAATCACTCCG
>DAORAG010000522.1:0-2276 GCA_035344095.1 Cyclobacteriaceae bacterium
ACTATGCTGGCCAGATCAGCTGGGGAATAATTGATTGACTTGATAGTCTTATTGTCGGCCTTCCTGTATACCAACCATTTGCCTTCAGCTTGCACATAATAACATTCTACACCATCCTTTTTCATATAGTGTTCAGCAGTAGCTTTGGCTTCCTCCTCTGTCGCGCAGGCTTTGCTCATGTTGGACCGCTGTACCTCTTCAAACAGGGCTTTGAACTTATCTCCCAGCCCAAATTCGAGGATGGCGCCCGACAATACATACTGGAGGTCGCATAGCGCATCGGCCACTTCTACAATATCCTTTTCAAGGATAGCAACCTCCAATTCTTTAAGTTCCTCGGCTATCAAGGCCACCCTCAGCTTACATCGTGTTTCATCTGGTATACCCGGCTTAGAGAGTATAGGATGTCTGAATGTGCGGTGAAAATCGGCTACGAGTTGGAGAGAATCGGGCTGTTGCATTTGCGAAGTAGTGGTTTATAATTAAATCCTAAAGCAAACAAAAAGACCTGTACTTTTAAACTCGAAATTCTACTTCAGATAACCCTACATAAAACCGCTGATGTACAGTGCGATATAACTAATTGATATAGTAAGCATTGAATCGAAATGAAGTGTCAGCTAAACTAAGTGTGCTTATATTTGGCGGTTATTTGAGCTATGAAGAAGAATTTCGTTGATGAGCTAAGGTGGAGAGGCATGATTCACGACATGATGCCTGGTACCGAGGAGCAACTAAGCAAAGGTTCAACCGCAGGATACATCGGCTTCGACCCTACGGCTGACTCACTCCACATAGGGAACCTGGTTCAAATCATGACGCTCGTACATTTCCAGAGGTGTGGGCACAAGCCCTATGCGCTCGTAGGCGGTGCAACTGGCATGGTGGGCGATCCATCAGGTAAGTCTGCGGAAAGAAACCTCCTATCAGAAGATGTACTTCAGCATAACCTGTCTGCAGTAAAGAAGCAGCTTGAAAGATTCCTTGATTTCTCTGGTGAGAACAGGGCCGAGATGGTCAACAATTACGACTGGTTCAAGGAACTGCGCTTCCTCGATTTTATCAGAGACGTAGGCAAGCATATCACGGTCAACTACATGATGTCTAAAGACTCTGTGCAAAAACGGCTAGAAACCGGTTTGTCCTTTACGGAATTCAGCTACCAATTGGTGCAGGGGTATGACTTTTATTGGCTATTCACCAACAAGGGATGCAAACTTCAGATGGGTGGATCCGATCAGTGGGGAAATATCGTAACCGGTACCGAATTGATCAGGCGTAAGGCCGGTGGTGAAGCTTTTGCACTGACTACTCCCCTTATCACCAAAGCGGATGGCTCGAAGTTTGGCAAGAGCGAAGGTGGCAACATCTGGTTGGACCCGATCCGCACATCACCCTATAAGTTCTATCAGTATTGGCTCAACTCATCTGACGAGGACGCTGAGAACTTCATCAAGATATTTACCACCCGAACTGAAGACGATATCAACAGTCTGATCAACGACCACAAGGCAGCGCCTCATGAACGAAAGCTGCAAAAGGAACTGGCCCGTGATATCACCATAAGAGTACACTCTGAAAGTGATCTCAATATGGCAGAGAAGGCTTCCAGAATCCTTTTTGGCAACTCCGTGACCGAGGATCTTGAAAGTCTAGATGAGTCAACTTTGTTATCAGTATTTGAAGGTGTGCCGCAGGCTCAGGTTTCACGTTCAGCCTGGGAGGCAGCTCCAAGCGTCACAGATCTTCTTTCGGAAATTACAAACGGAACCATTTTCCCTTCAAAAGGAGAAGCGCGCAGAATGATTCAGGCCGGTGGCGTGAGCATCAACAAAATGAAACTGAGCGACCCCAATCAAAAGTCAGCGTTCAATTTGTTGCAGAACAAATACCTGCTGGCGCAAAAGGGAAAGAAAAACTATTACCTGATCAACGTGGAATGATCAGCGGGTTCTCACCACGAATGTGATCTTACCTGTTGAGATTTCCGGCACGACTGCTCCGGGCTTCTTTGTGAATGTAAGTTTAGAGATTGCATCACGACAGGCCTTTTCAGCCTCAATGCTCAAGCTACGTTCAAGTACGCGGATACCTATGATGTCGCCATTGTCGTCTACTTTTATTTCAAACTCTATCCGACCATTAGATTCATTGTTGGATATGGCAGGTCTTGGAATTTGATCCCAGTCCCATCCAGCCAGGTCAAGCGCAGGTCCGCCTCCTCCTCCACCTTGTTTACCATACAATGCTTTCGCATCAAGGCTGCCCTGTTCATT
>DAORAG010000523.1:0-2268 GCA_035344095.1 Cyclobacteriaceae bacterium
GTCGGAATACCTGGCTATGAACTCGTTGATGTTATGGGCAAAGAGCTTTAAAATGACAGCGGCCAGCCCACTGGACAAACCAACCAGTATACTGGAGAAGATAAGAAACTGCTTTTCACTGAGTCGCCTCTGGAGGTAGCCAAGGACGTGTCTGAACAGTCGGTGGATCCTACTAAACATCTATGAATCTAAGAATAGGTTTAAACAATGGCTTAAATTACTTTAGTTTTGACTATGCTCCTAAATTTTTTGATGGTGTATTGGAGTCTTAACTAAACCATGTTTATGTCGAGAATTGTGAAAGTTGGTATAGGTCAATACAGTTCGGTGCATTTGAACCTGACCGCCAGCATTGAGAAACTTGAGTTGATCTTGTCGGAAGCTGCAGACCTTAGTGTGAAGTTGCTCGTGGTGGGAGAGACCTGGCTGTCGGGATACCCTTCCTGGCTTGACTACTGCACTAACGTGGCGCAGTGGGATGGCAAAGAGATGAAGGAAGCGTACCTGCAGTTTTACAACAGTAGCGTTTCAGTGACAGGCAGTGAATTTCAGCGGGTGTGCGAAATGGTGAAGAAACATCGTGTGACACTGTGCCTGGGCATGAATGAAAAAGTGGAGCAGGGTCCAGGCAATGGAACGGTATACAATAGCTATGTAATTATCAGCCCTGATGGTGCTGTTCTCAACCATCATCGAAAGTTGATGCCCACCTATACAGAGAAGATGCTGTATGGATTGGGTGATGGCTATGGGCTGAAGTCTGTCGTAACAGAGGCAGGCAGGGTGAGTGCAAGCATTTGTTGGGAACACTGGATGCCGTTGAACCGACAAGCACTGCATGATCAAGGTGAGGACATACACATTGCACTGTGGCCGAAAGTGCATGAGATGCACCAAGTGGTAAGTCGACAGTATGCCTTTGAAGGAAGGTGCTTTGTATTGGCCGCGGGGCAAATGTTAAAGGCTTCGGCATTTCCTCCTATGCTCGACTTGCCTGAAGACCTCAAGAACAATCCTGACCAGTGGACATTAAATGGCGGTAGTTGTGTTGTGGCCCCCAATGGTCGCTACCTCATCGAACCAACTTTCGACAAGGAGCTGATGATCACTTGCGAATTGGATCTTGATGAAGTGGTTAAAGAGCAGATGACGCTCGATGCTTCGGGTCATTACCAACGAAGAGATGTTTTCACCTTTTCGGTTAACCGTGACAGGATCACCGACTAAGAATCTCCGTACACCCGGAGGATAGGCTGTCGCAAGGGACTGGCCTGATCTGATGTAACAAACAAAATCTGTTCTGCTATCTGTTCGGGTGTTACCCACTTTGATGGGTCTGCCTTTGGCATTGCTTTCCTGTTGTCTTGGGTGTCTATTACGCTGGGGGCGACCACCGTTGAAACTACATTGTGCGATGCGCCTTCAAGATTCATTAGTTCAGCAAGTCGTATCACCATTCCTTTTGAAAGGGTATATCCAGTCATTCCCTTGCCACCTCCCGATTCCAAAGCAGGCTTGGAGCCTATGAAAACAAGTCGTCCACTATTGTTATCCATCATGTGTTGAAAGACAGGCCTGGCGGTAAAGTAAGCAGTCATGAAGTTGAGGTTGATCATCTTGTTCATTTGCTCACCAGAGGTATCTGCAACTGAGCCCATACCGAAACCACCGACCAGCATCAGCGCAATGTCAATACGACCATGATCTTTGATAATGGTTTTGATTACACTTTCGGTCTCCTGTTCATTCGTGAGGTTGGCGTTGTAAGTCGATACCTTTTCGTTCTTTAACGTCTTTCCCGGAGACAGGATAGCAATCACCTCGTGTCCCGCTGCAACAAATTTGTCAACGCACGCACCGCCTAATGCACCCGCTGCTCCTGTTATCAATACTTTCTTCATAGTCAGATCAACTTATTTATAAATTTAATCCAAGATTATCAATCCTATTGACAATCTTGCCCTTTGGGCCGATGAATCCTGATCACAACATCAGGATTATCGGGATTATCCCTGATATTGCATGTTATCAACCAGCTCCAAATGAAATACATCGTTTTGCTCCTTTGTGTCATTACGTTGACATGGTCCTGCTCTCAACCGAAACCTGAAAGCAATGACCTTTCTCAAGCCGAAGTGGATGAGTTGATGAGTCAATGGCTGGATCTTTGGGCGACATATGATGTGAACAAGCTTGAAAACATTTTCTGGAATGACCCACAACACACTTACTTTTCATCGGAGAAGCGTGGACTCATAAAGGGTTTTG
>DAORAG010000524.1:0-2256 GCA_035344095.1 Cyclobacteriaceae bacterium
CTCTCTTTGTATGTATCAATAGGATAAAGTGGGCTCCAGGTCTCGTTCAGGTATTTGTCGGCCAGATTACGGGCATTGAAGCGATCTAGCCAAATCGGCAAAGCAGCTTTGTAGTAACTACTAGAGACAAATTTTCCAGTCTTGTCGTCATACCAATAAGCGCCATCAGGTGTGTGACCAGCCGGTAAAATAGCGCCTCTATCTTTTATTGATATCCCAACTACTTTGGCTCTTCGCTGAGTCGCAAGCTCTAACTCATCTGTTACAGTTGTAGTCAGCATCCTCCATGGCGACATGCCTTTTCCTTCAGGCGCTCCTACTACTTTTCGATCAGAATCCTCCGCACAGTACACCATTTTCTTAAGATTCTTATCATACCAGTCATTGGCAATTATACCATGCACCCCTGGGGTAGTTCCGGTGTAAACTGAGGCATGACCCGGACCAGTAAGGGTTGGAACATAATTATAATGTCCATTTTTCATCATAAAACCTTCATTGATAAGCCTCTTAAAACCGCCCTCGCCAAACCTTCCCCAATAGCGATAGACATATTCCTGACGCATTTGGTCCACCACAATTCCTACAACAACTTTGGGACGGTCAGGAAAAGAATTGATCTGAGCAAACAGGGTTTGCGAAATCAGACATAAGAAAATTATAGTTATCCTCATCATTTAAGTAATTAGAGTCCGAATGTATTAAAAAATGGATAAGGTCAAATGATACTTTCTATAAGCGATTGTTAAGCTTCTATCGACAGTAGATTTTGTCGTAATCATCTGCCTCATAAATCTCTCTTCTGATAAAAACCCCCTCTCCATCGTAATATATGACCACGAAAATCTCAGCCTCCTCCACATGTTTCTCAGTGAAGTACAATTGTTTCTCCTCCGTGCCCAGGTTCAAAATATCACTAAAGGTAGGTGGGATCACCTCACCTCTTTTGTTGCTTATCACTCCATATTCATTCCCTTTGTGAATCCGTGCGATTTTTTCCTCTTCAGTATCCTTGATAAGGCTGTAATCTTTGATTTGCTCCACATAAATTTTATGATCGTGAATCCCGTAGACCATCCATCTAAAGTTCTTTTTTACCAAAGCAAGTGAGTCACTCCAATAGTTCACCTCTTCAAATTCAAAGTCGGAGATGGGCCGGGCATTGAGATCGACAAAACCGTAAGCGCCATCTTTAAAGGCAACCAGTGTAGATTTATTATAGAAATTAATATTTCGCTCGAAGGTGGGCTTAATCAATGACTTCCTTTCAAGATCATAAATTCCAAATTTTCTATCCTTTAATAAAGAGACGAAATTTTCTGCGTTTTTGACAATGGCATCATATTCAACAGGCACCAACAACTTACCATCGATACCAACCAGTCCTTTCTTGCCTCTCAACTCCACCAAAAAGACATTCTTTACCAACTCCTCCAGTTTGTCCAACTCCATAACAAACCGCTTCGCACCAGACTCCACTTCATACAAGGCTTTCTTGTTCTTTTCCTCAATCAGAAAGAACCTGACCGAGTCAGGGCTTTTAACAAAAATCATCTTTCCATCAGATGGGTAGTTCATTCTTCTACCAGAGCCAAACCACACCCGAACCGAATCGCCTTTCGCCCCAAAGGCCAATCGATTGGAAAACCAAAGGCTGTCCAGATGCTCATCTATGATTTTATTTAGCTCAGTGTCATAGAGCCGGGCCTCCTTTGCCTTGTATAAACCCAGCCAGCGCAGGTATGGTTTAATATCAACAAACTCATCATTGTCAATTGTCTGAGACACACCAACGGTTGTCACTTTGTTGAGAACTTTTTTGGTGAAGCCAAAGGACGTAAGCGTTAGTGTTTGCCGATCGAGCGGAATAATAAATTCCAGTTTTGAATTGACCACTCCTTCGAGAGATCCGTTTCGCACCAACACTTTATCTGAACTTAGCTTCCTTACCTCATCAAACACAATGGTTCGAGGCAATGGGTTCTTATCAGCCAATGCAGCAATCTCGTCTATAGTGTGCATCGACTTCTTACGATTTCTTTCCAGTACTATGGAAGCATCAATTGACAGAATGTCGTCATAATTTTCAGCCAGCAACCGACCGTTGACAGCAAACAGATCCCATTTCCCCTCTTCTTTAACGGCAAGAAAGTGATCGGCAATAGCTTTTGCGTCCTCCAAACAATTTGAAAAAAAGTCAATGCCAGACTTATGTACCAGTCGGAGGCACTCACCCTTCGCAAGAAGGAACCCCAG
>DAORAG010000525.1:0-2252 GCA_035344095.1 Cyclobacteriaceae bacterium
GGTTGTCCGTCATCTTCCAGCTCCTGCAGATTCTCCACAACTTCCAATGGCGCACCAGACCTGATAGAGAAGTCAATCAACTCATCTTTAGTGGCCGGCCAGGGTGCATCTTCCAAATAGGAAGCTAATTCGAGTGTCCAATACATAGTCGTCCTCCCTTTTAATTTTTCGCAAAAATAGAATTTAATTGATTAAAACAAACACGGTTCATTTTTAATCCCCAATAGCAAAAAACACTCCGTTTTTGCCAGAAATAAACATTTACAATTGCAAGCTTCATGGGTTGGGTCAAATTGATCATATTAGCGACTCTAAATAGGATTGATCTAAATGGCGGACGAAAAGATTATCTTCTCGATGACTGGGGTAAACAAGATTTACCCACCCAACAAACAAGTTCTCAAAAACATTTACCTGTCATTCTTCTATGGAGCAAAAATCGGGGTTCTTGGTCTTAACGGATCCGGTAAGTCTTCATTGTTGAGAATCATCGCAGGTATTGACAAGGAATATCAGGGTGAGGTAGTATCAGACCTTAGTTTCTCAGTTGGGCTACTCGAGCAGGAGCCTCAACTGGACAAAACAAAGACGGTAAAACAGATTGTAGAAGAGGGTGTAAAGGAGACTGTCGATTTGCTGAAGGAGTTCGAGGAAATCAATAACAAGTTTGCCGACCCTGAGATCATGGACAACCCTGACGCGATGGAAAAATTGATCAATCGACAGGGTGAAGTTCAGGAGAAGCTCGATGCGACTGAAGCATGGGAATTGGATCATAAACTGGAGCGCGCGATGGATGCACTTCGCTGTCCTCCCCCCGATGCCAGTGTTGCCCATCTGTCGGGAGGTGAAAAGAGGAGAGTGGCTTTATGTCGATTACTCCTTCAAGAACCTGATGTGCTTTTGCTGGATGAACCCACCAACCACCTTGATGCTGAATCTGTGCATTGGCTGGAAGAGCATTTGCGTCAGTACAAGGGAACCATCATTGCTGTTACGCACGACCGTTATTTTCTTGATAATGTAGCCGGATGGATACTTGAATTGGATCGTGGAGAAGGTATTCCATGGAAAGGAAACTACTCGTCATGGCTGGATCAAAAATCGAAACGACTGGCCCAGGAAGAGAAAACCGAGTCGAAAAGACAGAAAACACTTGAGCGAGAATTGGAGTGGGTGCGTATGGGCCCTAAGGGCAGACATGCGAAGGGCAAAGCGCGTTTGAGTGCCTATGAGAAACTGTTATCACAAGAATCAAAAGAGAGAGAAGAAAAACTCGAACTGTTTATTCCTCCGGGACCAAGGCTTGGCAACAAAGTGATTGAGGCAAATGGTGTTGCAAAAGGATACGGTGATAAGCTCCTGTACGAGAATTTAACGTTTTCTCTCCCCCCTGCAGGCATAGTGGGTATTATTGGACCGAATGGTGCGGGTAAGACCACGCTGTTCAAAATGATCATCGGCAAAGAGAAGCCGGATGCGGGTACTTTTAGTGTGGGTGAAACTGTTCAAATTGCCTATGTTGATCAGGAGCATGATGACCTTAAGCCGGACGACTCTGTTTGGCAAGCGATAACTGGTGGCAATGAGCTCATGGAGTTGGGTGGTAAGCAAATCAATTCCAGGGCCTACGTAAGTAAATTCAATTTTGGCGGAACCGATCAACAGAAAAAGGTGAAAGAATTGTCGGGCGGGATGCGTAACCGCGTGCACCTGGCCATCGCATTAAAGCAGGGTGGTAACTTGCTGCTGCTAGACGAACCTACCAACGATCTCGATGTAAACACACTTCGCGCGCTGGAAGAGGCGTTAGAAAACTTTGCTGGATGCGCAGTAATCATTTCTCACGACCGCTGGTTTCTCGACAGAGTTTGCACACACATTCTGGCATTCGAAGGAGATTCGCAGGTGTTTTGGTTTGAGGGCACCTTCAGCGAATACGAGGAGAATAAGAAAAAGCGACTCGGTGATGATCAGCCACACCGAATTCGATACAAGAAGCTCGTTAAGTAAGACTTGCAGTGTTTCATAATTAAGCAAACGTACAACCTGCGTTTGCTTTTCTATTTTTGTAAAACAGATGCTGCCTTATGAAACCTCTTTACACCATTGTGTTGCTCACACTGTCTAACACGTTCATGACCTTTGCCTGGTATGGTCATTTGAAGTTTAAAGAAATGAAATGGAGCCAGAATCTTCCATTAATTACAGTGATTCTGATCAGCTGGGGTATTGCGTTTTTTGAATATCTG
>DAORAG010000526.1:0-2247 GCA_035344095.1 Cyclobacteriaceae bacterium
CTTGGACTCTTTTCGCCGGCCGCGCATCAATTTCTTTCCATCTCACATCGAGGAAACACGCGGCCCATAAATCCTATCAGCACTCTAACCACCGCCTATGATCGGAAGCCTCTGGCCAGGCTGACCGGGCATTCCGATCGGGGGCATCGCGTAAACCGTTTGTTATAGCCTATGGGGTCCTTGCTTGCCGCCGTGAAAGCAACCAAATGGTTATATGTGATGAACCGCTTTTGACAGTGGCTCAAAATTTTCCTTCACTAATTGCAGTGTCGAATCCGTGGCTTTCATTCGAACGAGTGCGCTATTTCCAAAGATCGTTGCATACTCGAACACCATGAAGATGTCCTTTACTATCCATTCTCTCGCGCAAATCGTGTCCGATGGAACTTCCCACATACCCATTGTTTTTGGTGGTAACAGCATGGAATTCGGATTGTTGTCTGGTTCAATTGAGCCTTTGGAGAGATGCTGGCGCTTAAAAGTTGAGCGCACGATCTCGTTACTCAGTGGTGTTTGATAGATCGGTTTGTCTTGGGCGGGGCGGAGTTCCACATAAAACTTGTCTGCAATAAACACAATCGCTCGCACTCGGATGGTAGCATTGGCGTAGTTATGAATCTGCAGGGTGAATGATCCTTGATTTGTCCTTTGATCAAAACCAACAGTGACGCCATTAGGGTTAATAGCATCCTTGAGCTTTCGCTCCAAAAGCAGATTGCGAACCCAGCTGAAGACCCACACGATTCCTGCGATCAATCCAGCGGATAAAAACGCCGCAATGATGTTTTCGGCAATGCCCTGATAGTTCATGGGTCATGACTAGTGAGTAAATTGTTTTGTATAGTTCGCCGGCTGATGCAGTCTACCCGAGTTCGCCCAAATCTGTTTAACGGCAATGCCTTTATGTTTCTCATACCTTAAAACCATCTCGCAATCCATTGTCAAAAACCAATGCGGCAAGTCCGGTCAGTCTCTCCTGGCCTCCGCATCTTCTGGGATTATGAAACAATCCGCCGAACTCCAAACTCTTTATCCTCGACGACAGTCTTTTTCCTAAACATGTCCTCAGCCTTATCGTATTAACCACCTCCTGCAGGTCGGCCAACCAGGCAAACGCTCAAATCCAATAGCGGACTTTGTCTGAGCTTGGCAAGTTGGTACGCACCTCTGGGACTTGCGTCAGCACTAATCACTGCGGTCGACCTGGGTGGAAATGGTATTGGGTCCTTTTGCCGAAACAAAAGGGCCTCGACTGCCCAGACGAAACCAGGCTCTCCCAAACACCAAGCTCAGGCCACAACACATTACGGAGAATGCAAATGCCATGCGGAGAAATGACTTCGTTCCAATGGGGATATACTTGCTGAATATCGTATGGCAAGACCTGCCAACGGCCATAAACCTAGCCAAAGGAATCTCGGCTCTTTAACTTTTTAGTTTGAGGTAGTTTCATTTTCATCCAAAAAGCACTTCTCTCGCACCAGCATCAGTCGCTATTTGCATGAGCACCACACGCTCATATCCACCGAAAATATCTGACAATGAGTTCCCAAGAACAATTATCACCCTCGGTCGGACCCAAGCCCGCCGACCTGCTAATTGAGTGAATCCAAATTGTAAAAATCCTGCTAAAGCATTCGCTTTGTCTACTCCCTTGATTTGAATTCTTTTACCATCAAAGAGGTTAATGCGTTCAAAGGGTTCGGTGAGATCAGTGGAATTACCGAATGAAAGAACTCGAGTAGAGTCAACTGCCAGATATACCACAGGTTCCAGACTTAAACTTTTGTCTCCAGATCGAAAATTTACAACGTCTTTGTTCAAAGTAATTTCAACTTCATTTGCTGCAAATTTGTAAATCAAAAAATCAAGGAAGCCCACTGTTTTTCATTCCTTAAATTACATTCTGATGGTACAGCCCATGGGAAAAATTAAATTCAGGATTGAGGGTAACTAATCCTACCGCAATCCTTGATCTTTAAGATTTATCAGCTTTTTTCACTTTTTCCTTCATTATTTACGGAACCATAAAGAAGGTTGGCCAAGAACCACTTCGAGTTGCTTTCTGGTGACTGCACCATCTCTGAGGATGCGGAGTTCCGGCAGAATTTGTAGCACAGTGGATGGTTGGCCACCCGGCGCAGGTCCGCCATCAACAATCAGATCAATAACTAACCCTAATTGTTGCATCACATCAGCCGCGCATTGCGGCGGCGGCTGTCCGCTTCGATTGGCGCTGGTGCCGGT
>DAORAG010000527.1:0-2234 GCA_035344095.1 Cyclobacteriaceae bacterium
GCTCCAACCGGCATCACGTATCTTGTAGTTCACCTGCCGCTCGCCAATGCCCATCTCCTCAAGTTTCGAGATGACTTTTCCGATGGCATCTTTCATCTTCGTTCCGTTAAGGAAATCGGAATTGGTCAGTGTCGCCTCGTAGGTTGGATTGGCTTCTTCTCCGTTATAATGTTCACCAATGATGTTGGTGATGTTGATATTGAAGTGTTTGGCAAAACGATGATCTCTTTCATCTCCACAAGGCACGCCCATGATGGCGCCAGTACCGTATCCGGCCAGCACATACTCGCTGATCCAGATCGGAACTTCTCGCTTGTTGAGCGGATTGATGGCGTATGCACCTGTGAAACAGCCCGTCACTTTTTTTACTTCCGACATCCTGTCTACCTCTGAGCGACTTTCAACATAAGCCAGGTATTTGTCGATCTCTGCTTGCTGCGCTTTACTGGTGATATCTTTCACCATCTCATGTTCTGGTGCTACCACCATAAAGTCGACACCAAAAATTGTGTCAGGGCGGGTGGTGAATACGGTCATATTCTTTACCAGGCCTTTTTCACTCTTTAATTCGAAGTTGATTTTGGCTCCTTCACTTCGGCCGATCCAATTGCGCTGAATTTCTTTCATCGACTCGCTGAAGTCGATTTCGTCAAGACCTTTCAGTAAACGTTCTGCGTATTCGGTGATACGCAGGCTCCACTGACGCATTTGTCTTTTTACTACAGGATAACCACCGCGATAGCTAACACCGTTTATCACTTCATCGTTGGCCAACACTGTACCTAACGCTTCACACCAATTCACATCGGTGTAAGCCAGATAGGCCAACCGATATTGCATCAGTATCTCACGCTGTTTTTTCTCGTCAAAGTTTTTCCATTCAGCAGCCGAAAAATTCTGAATCTCGAATTTTGAATTGGGCACGGCATGTTTCACGTTCCCCTCTTTTTCAAAGTTGGCAACCAGTGTAGAAATAGGTTCGGCCTTTTGTGTCGTTCTGTTGAACCAGCTGTCAAACAATTTTAGGAAGATCCACTGTGTCCATTTATAATACGATGGATCACATGTTCTCACTTCGCGACTCCAATCAAACGAAAAGCCGATTCGATCAAGTTGACTGCGAAAGGTGTCGATATTTTTTGCTGTGGAAATAGCCGGGTGAACTCCGTGTTCCAGTGCATATTGTTCTGCTGGAAGGCCAAAGGCATCATAGCCCATGGGATGCAAAACGTTAAAACCTTTAACTCTTTTGAAGCGAGCTACAATATCAGTGGCGATATAGCCTAACGGGTGACCCACATGCAATCCCGCACCTGAAGGGTAGGGAAACATGTCCAGTACATAGTACTTGGGCCTGGAGGTGTCGTTTTCAGTTTTAAATACCTGCTTTTCCCGCCAATAGCGCTGCCATTTGTCTTCGATCCGCTTGATCTCCTCTTTGCTGTATTCGGTCATTTTTTGCTCTTCCTGCTTAAAATAAAGGGCAAAAATAACGCAAACGGGCGAGAAACCCAGATTTTGGACTTAGAGGCAGCAGGCGTTATTTTACCTTGGTAGCGTCAATTCGCGTGGGGGTATCCTCTCCGCCAACGATGGAGGCTGCACCTTTAGCAATAGCCCGAATGGTGGATGCGATATTCGTCATATCCAGTGTTTCAACCTCATCGTTTACCGTGTGGTAGTATGGGTCGGTTGGTATTTGATCTGTTGAAATAGAGTGTGCCGGCACCCCGAGTCGTGCGAGAGTCGCATTGTCAGATCGATAAAATAGATTTTGCTCGATGTATGGATCTGGGTAAAAATGAAATTGGGTGCCCTGAACATTTTTTTCCAGTATCTCACCGAAGTTACTTCTTTCAAAGCCAGTGATAAAAGCAGAGTTCGTTCCCCATTTTGAAGGCTTGCCAATCATTTCAATGTTGAACATGGCAACAACCTGATTGGGGTCGAGTTGTTGGGAAAAGTATTTAGAACCAAAGCCCCCAATTTCCTCAGCGGTGAACGCTACGAAAATCAGTGATCGTTCATTTGACTTTAGTTTGCTGTAGTATTTTGCCAGAGTGATTACGGCAGTTGTGCCGGACGCATCATCATCAGCACCGTTGGCGATGGAGTCGCCTTCAACAGCTGGCTGGATTCCGATATGGTCGTAATGACCGGAGAATATGATGAACTCATCCTTGAGTGATTTCCCCTCGATCATACCCACTACGTTGCTCATGTTGAGTATCTCT
>DAORAG010000528.1:0-2223 GCA_035344095.1 Cyclobacteriaceae bacterium
ATTATTTTCAGTCCACATCCTGATGATGATGTGATTTCAATGGGAGGTACGTTCATCCGATTGGTAGATCAAGGTCACGAAGTACACGTGGCTTATCAGACCTCGGGCAACATTGCAGTTTTTGATGAAGAAGCGATCCGGTTCGCTGACTTTGCAAAAGACTTTAACGGTTTATTTGGTTATGATAAAGAGGAGAGTGAGAAACTCTACCAAAAAATCGTAAAAGATATCAAAGCCAAAGCCGCTGGTCAGGTAGACAGTGAGGACGTGATGGCCATTAAGGCACTGATCAGAAGGGGAGAGGCTAAAGCAGGTTGCCGCTATGTCGGTATTCCCGATGCAAATGCTCATTTTCTTGATATGCCATTTTACGAAACAGGGAAAGTGAAGAAAAAACCTCTTGGCGATGACGACATCAAGATCGTGGCCGACCTCATTCGCAAGATCAAACCACATCAAATCTATGCTGCCGGTGACCTCTCTGATCCGCATGGAACCCACCGCGTATGCCTTGCGGCCATTTACAAAGCCATCGATCAGTTGAAGGGCGAACCCTGGATCAACGACTGCTATGTGTGGCTGTACCGTGGTGCGTGGCAGGAGTGGGATATTTCAGAAATTGAAATGGCTGTGCCGCTGAGCCCTGAGGAACTTATCCGGAAACGCAGAGCCATCTTCAAGCACCAGTCACAAAAAGACAGCGCTTTGTTTCCCGGCAGTGACAAAAGAGAGTTTTGGGTACGGGCGGAGGACAGAAACCATGCCACCGCTGCCGCCTACAATCAATTGGGGTTGGCAGAATACGAAGCGATTGAAGCATTTGTTAGATATAAATTTTAGCTACGGGCACTCGAGATCATGACGAAACTAAAACTGGCATCCTGGAATGTAAATGGAATTCGCGCGACCATAAAAAAAGACTTTGTTCCCAACATGCGGGAGCTGGGGGCTGACATTCTTTGCCTGCAGGAAACAAAAGCATCCGCTGAGGAGGCGAAGTCAACCCTTGAAGCGCTGGATGAATACAAGATATACACCAACTCATCGAAAGCACGAAAGGGCTATTCTGGAACTGCCATCCTTAGCAAAGAAGAACCGGTTCAAGTGACCTATGATATCGGTCTGGAGGAACACGATCAGGAGGGACGCGTAATTACAGCTGAGTACAATCAGTTCTTTGTTACTACCGTCTACACGCCCAACTCGGGCGAGGGCCTTGCCCGGCTCGATTACCGTGAAACGTGGGACACCGCATTTCTCAATTACATCTCGTGGCTTAATAAAAGAAAGCCCGTCATCGTATGTGGTGACTTGAACGTGGCTCATCATGAAATTGATATCGCTCGAGCAAAGGAAAACTACAACAAATCCGCAGGCTATACACAACGTGAGATTGATGGATTCGAAAGACTTTTGAACACTGGCTTCGTAGATACCTTCCGCCATTTTCATCCGAAAGACGAGCTTTATACGTACTGGAATTATGTGACGAACGGACGAGCGAAAAACATTGGATGGAGGATCGACTACTTTTTAGTGAGCCAAAGAATCTTACCTGCCGTCAAAGCGGCCAACATTCACAATGAATACCACGGTTCAGATCATTGCCCCGTGAGTTTGGAAATTCAGTTTTAAGTGCGCCTAAGCAACGCGCTCGATCTCAGCCCCAAGGTTTTTCAAACGTCCCTCGATATTCTGATAACCTCGGTCAATCTGATCAATATTGGAGATGGTACTTTCACCTTGAGCGGAAAGCGCAGCTATTAACAATGCCACTCCTGCGCGAATGTCCGGTGAGGACATGGTGATGCCTCTCAAAGGCTGCTTTCTGTCAAGGCCGATGATCGTGGCCCGGTGCGGATCACAAAGGATGATCTGCGCACCCATGTCGATAAGCTTATCCACAAAGAACAGGCGACTCTCAAACATTTTTTGGTGCACCAGCACCGTTCCCTTTGCCTGAGTAGCAACCACCAGGATCACGCTAAGCAAATCTGGCGTAAGCCCCGGCCAAGGTGCATCTGCAATAGTAAGAATCGAGCCATCAATAAAAGTGTCGATTTCGTAAACTTCCTGCGCGGGCACATAGATATCATCACCTCTTACCTCCAGCTTAATTCCCAACCTCTTGAATGTCTCAGGAATAATCCCCAACATTTCTACCCGGCAGTTCTTCACAGTAATCTCCGACCTCGTCATAGCCGCCAGACCAATGAAGCTTCC
>DAORAG010000529.1:0-2220 GCA_035344095.1 Cyclobacteriaceae bacterium
CCTGGTGTAGAGCGATATCCAGTCGACCCAGCCTGGAGAATAGAAGGAAAGTTTCAAAAGTATGCGGAGTCAAAGACAATTGACATTACCAACATCCTGGGACAAACGTATCCTCAACCCAATCCCGGCCTTCTCATTTTCAATATCGGTGAAAAGGAGTTTCGCCTGGATGCCTTGTCGGAAGGTGGGCCGGAATACTTCATCATCTTTGGTGACCAAACCAATGAACACGAAACCTATCCTTCAGGAAGGTACATGTATGTAGAACCCGAGGACGAAGAAGGCAATGTGGTGATTGACTTCAACAAAGCGTACAATCCTCCCTGTGCATTTACAGAATTCGCTACCTGCCCTTTGCCTCCAAAACAAAACGTATTGGATGTTGCTATTACCGCGGGTGAGAAAAACTTCGGAAAACACTGATATGGTAGCAGTAGAAAACAGACTTACAAAAGCATTAACAGGTAAGCGCGACCTGCTGGCTGTGTACTACACCGCTGGATTCCCCGCCTTGAATGACACCGTAACAATTGGTGAATCATTGGCGAAAAATGGGGTGGATGTTATTGAAATAGGGATTCCATTTTCTGACCCCGTGGCAGATGGACCGGTTATTCAGGCCAGCAACAAGGTGGCGTTGAACAATGGCATGAATCTCCTCACGTTGCTGGAGCAGGTAAAGGAACTGCGATCAAAGGTTGAAACACCAGTGGTACTAATGGGTTATTTTAACCCTGTCTTTCAATTTGGGGTCGACCGTTTTTGCAAGGCAGCTGCTGAAGCCGGAGTCGATGGATTGATAATACCTGATTTGCCGCTGACAGAGTATGTGGAATTATATAAGGAGAAATTCGAACAGCATGGGCTTATCAATATTTCTCTGATTTCGCCAACGACATCAGAAGATCGTATTCGAAAAATTGACGAGAACGCTTCGGGCTTCATTTATGCAGTGTCCGCGTCAAGCACAACGGGGGCAAAAAAAGAATTTGACGATGATCAGCTTGAATATTTCAAACGCCTTCAGTCGATGAATCTTAAAAACCCTTTTTTCATCGGTTTTGGGATTTCGAATGCCTCAACATTTGCAGCAGCTTGTCGCTACGGCTCAGGTGCTATTATTGGAAGTGCATTTATCGCAAAGCTTCAATCCGCTTCGAACCTTGAGAAAGACATCAGTGATTTTATTAAATCGATTAGAAGTTAATGATCATACAACTTACAGATGGCATTTCAACAGAGGAGTTGAATGCCATTAACGAAACAATAAAGAAAATCGGCTACAAGGCCACTTCCGTCCACACACAAAAAGCGCAATATATTGTGGGCATCGGTAAGCGTGAGTTTGATATTAGAGAACTCGGCACACTACCGGGAGTGAGTGATATTCACCGGGTCTCCGATGACTTTAAATTGGTTTCACGCAAGTGGAAGGTAAACAGGACGGTTATTGATTTGGGCGATGGTGTCAATATCGGCAGTGGTCACCTTTCCATTATGGCTGGCCCTTGCTCCATAGAATCAGAAGAACAAATTCAGGCTACCATTGATCACCTCGTTGCCAACGATGTAATGATCATGCGCGGTGGTGTTTTCAAACCCAGGAGTTCACCTTACTCATTTCGGGGACTGGGTGAGGATGGCCTGAAACGCTGGTACGGGTTGGCCAAAAGGGCTGGCATCAAAATCATAAGCGAAGTGATGCAGGTGAGTCAGATTGAAATGATGTACGACTACGTAGATGTCTTTCAGGTAGGCGCGCGCAATACGCAGAACTTTAATCTTCTTGACGAACTGGGGAAGATCGACAAACCTGTAATGATAAAACGGGGAATATCCGGCACGATTGAAGAACTCCTCTCTTCCGCTGAGTATGTCTTCAGTGGAGGCAACGAAAAATTAATTTTATGCGAACGTGGCATCCGCACGTATGAACGATCCAGTCGCAACACGATGGACATCAACGCGATTCCCATTTTAAAAGAAAAGTCACATCTTCCGGTAATTGCTGATCCTTCTCACGGCATTGGCCTTCGTGAATATGTCGAGCCTGTTGCCCTGGCCAGCATTATGGCTGGAGCCGATGGTATTATTTATGAAACCCATCAGCAGCCTGAAAAGGCCTTCAGCGACTCGCAACAAACGTTGGATTTCACCGAGTCCGCGCGCCTGTGCAGCCGTGCAAGGAAAGCTTACGAGTTGAGAGAAAATTTCTAACTT
>DAORAG010000530.1:0-2211 GCA_035344095.1 Cyclobacteriaceae bacterium
TACGCATATGAAAAGAAATGATTTTCTCCGTGGCCTTGGGCTACTAGGTGCCAGCACCCTACTCTATCCCACTGTGGCCAGTGCACAGGACAGACCGGAACCATTACCAAAAGATGTGGTCAACAAGTTTGTAGGTGCGAGTCACGGAAAAGCCGATGTAGTAAAAGAGCTTTATGCTGAGCATCCCAACCTCATCTACTCCTCCTGGGACTGGGGAGGGGGAGATTTTGAAACGGGCATCGATGCGGCCGGCCATATGGGCAACAAAGAGATTGCCAACTTCCTGATTGACAAAGGTGCAAGACCAACGTTGTTTGTACTCACCATGCTTGGAAAAACGGAACTCGTCAAACCTATCATAGACGCGTACCCTCAACTGGTGCACTCGCTTGGACCGCATGGGTTCACGTTTTTACATCATGCCAAACAAGGGGGTGACGATGCAACAGAACTGGTCGAGTATTTCTCGTCAAAGGGTCTGACTAAGGATCACGTAAAGCTGTACTAACCGCAAAGACGCGGAGACGCAAGGTATGTGACTCTGAATTTCTGTGCGTTCTTAGCGTGCTCTGCGGTAAAAAAGTTAAACCGCAGAGTGCGCTGAGGTTCGCAGAGATAGTAGACTATCTCTCAAATTTATTTAAGACGGTCAACACCGCATCCTTATAAGAACCACCCAAAGGTATCTCCACATTGTTCACCTCGACCTGTGTGCCTGTGTAGGACTTTATCTTGTCCATCGAAACAATATAAGAGCGATGCACACGAATGAAGTGAGATGAAGGCAAGGCCTCTTCCAGGTAGCTGATCTTTTGGTAACTGATGATCATCCCCTGCTTGGTAAATATTTTTACATAGTTACTAAGACCTTCTACATAGAAAATATCCTTTAGGAAGATCTGCACCATCTTCTTGTCAGCTTTCAAATAGATGTAGGCTTCATGATCATCTTTCGTTTCAGAAAGTGAAGCCAGTTCCTCCAGGTTGTGAAGACGAAGCACTTTGTTTACACCCTTCACAAAGCGCTCATACGAGATAGGTTTAAGCATATAATCCACCACATCAAAATCGAATGCGGTAAGTGCATGCTCCCGGTAAGCCGTGGTAATGATCACTTTGGGTTTCTGTGACGCAATTGACTTTAAGAAGTTCAACCCACTGATGTGAGGCATCTCGATATCGAGGAAGATCAGGTCTATTTGCTGTTGTTGTAATATCGAATTCGCCTCGATGGCATTCTTGCACACCGCTACCAGTTCCAGCTCCTGCAAGGGTTTGATATAGCGCTGGAGTATACTTTGTGCCAATGCTTCATCATCCACTATAACGCACTTCAGTTTCATACCGATGCAAGGTCAATTTCGAGTTTTACATAATACTCCTGTCCTTCTCTCCCATGCTCCAGCCGATGCCTGTTCGGAAACAAGATCGCAAGTCTCCTCACCACATTGGCTATCCCCACACCTCCTGACTCCTGCACCACCGGTGGGCCTGTAGGAATACTGTTTTCAATTTTGAAAAAGAAAAGATCTTTTACCACACTGATATTAATATTCACCCATCCCCTGTCCGACTCGTGCTTCATACCGTGCTTAAAACTATTTTCAATAAAGGGAAGCAACAACAAAGGAGGCATCAGGATATCGGTATTGCCGTTGATACTCAAGTTGCAGGTGAATCGGTCTCCATATCGTATTTCCTCCAACTCAATATAGTTCTTGATGTAACGGATTTCCTTTGAAAGGGGTATTGTCTCCTTGTCACTTTCGTATAATACGAAGCTCATTAGCTCCGACAATTTCAGAACCACCTCCGGGGCTCTTTCTGAGCGCACCTGCGTAAGGGCGTAAAGACTATTGAGCGTATTGAAAAGAAAGTGGGGATTGATTTGAGACCTAAGGAACTTCAGTTCGGATTCGAGATTCTCCTTTTGAAGTTCCTCCGTCTTTTCTTTAAGTGTAAACACATGATGCAACACCGAGAAGCTCAGGATAAAGATCAATGGCGAATTGATAATCACCCCAGCCTGTAAAATCTTATAAGGCACCCAGTAGTTGACCACATCGGAGGTGCTGGGGTACAGGACTGGGCTTACATAATAAAACATAATTGCTCGCTGGATGAAGGCAGCAACAACCAATGACGCAACAGTCACGGCAGCATATTGTACATATTTTCTTTTGAGCAGCAGCTGAGGAAAGAAGACAAAAT
>DAORAG010000531.1:0-2207 GCA_035344095.1 Cyclobacteriaceae bacterium
AGGCCCGTTCTAAATCAAGCAAGGATTCGATGTATTTCCCATTGGACCGATAGACCTGCCCACGACGAACCAGCAGATCCACACTATTGGGATCCTTGATCAATTCCTCAGTGATTTCTTGAATCTCCGGCTCAAGCCCTGAATGGGCGGTGGCCAGGTTGATGAAACTGAAACATCCAATTGCCAGTGCCAAGCCGGTCATTCCCACAAGGCAAGATCTGTGTGGAGATCTTATTGTCTGGCCTATTTTTACAACAACGTGTTTGAGACGTTTCAATCTTTTATGGGTGACTGGGGTCATCTTGTTCATCTGTGGATCTCCTACTAAACGGATCGCTCCATCTTGTGCTTCTTCAGAGTTGGAACCGTTTGGTAATTCGGTAGGGTCGGCGATTAACTTTACATGGATTTGATGAGCCTCTTTCCAAGAATGATAACCTCATTGGGCTAAGGCAATCATCTTGTTGTGAATAGCTTATTATAAATTGTAAAGGAATCCAAGCTCAGGAAGTAATACTTTTCTGAAATAAGTAATTCATGCGCAATTCCTCTTTTGCCCTATTAGGTCAGCATCTGTTTGGAAGGAAGGGTGGGCTGAAACCCATATATCATCCTAGTGTCATTGAGGCCGTGATCCAGGGATAGGCAAACTGATTGTCGAGTTCATCAGTGAAGGGTTTTTGATTCCGGTTTGAAATTTGATCCTTAAGGCCCTTTTCTTGGCTTGTCGATTCCCACAACGGTTTCGAGTTTATCAATAATCGAGTCATGGAACAGAAAACCTACAAATTGGGTTCACCAAATCACGGGCCTGACAAACCCATAACGACTATTATTGAGTGGCCCGAAGGGTCCTCGGTTACCTTCGGATCTCGTTGCGCTACACCACAATGGTCATAAATGGTCATAGACGGAAACGAGGCCCTCTGATTTTTTAACACAACAACAACTTCCACCGACCATGTTCCCTCTCTATTGTTTATTAATACCAAGAGCAGAAATGTACAGCGCTATTCTGCAGGGCGAGCCAGTGCCGTGTTCAAAAGTGAGAGCACATAGTACATCTTTTTGTCCGCTCCAAGCCACTAGCCTGACCTGGGAATTGCTGAGAGCAGCTGGTTCCCGAATGATTTCCGGAAAATCCGGAAAGGAAAACCACAAGGAAAGCGCACATGCTTTATTCATCATTTCTACTGGACGCGTACCGGTATGATTTTGCCACAGGTCAAAATCCCCAGTCCTGTCGTACGGGGACATACAGACGGGGTGCAGAAATTGGAGGTCTGACGCTCTCCAATTTTGTTTGCCTCAACCAGCGAAAACCGAAACAATTCCAATATCTGGGCGATTGAAGTTGGAAAAAATACTGTCAATGAATTCCAAGGACTAATGGTCGATGACAAATGCATTCCGTGTTGTCTTTTTGTATACGAAGGAAAAAGGCCTGGAGTAAGACGTTGAGTTAGTTGAATTTTCTGATATGATCTGATGTAAGGAACAAAAGATAAAATGTCTGACTCGCAGTGGTATCTCGTTCATAGTAAATCTCGTCAGGAAGTCGTAGCGGAGTTCAATCTACGATTGCTGGGAATTGAAACCTATTGTCCGCGTTTACGGGAGTTGAAATCCACTCGGAGTAAAGCTCAAGGTGAGGGAGAGATATTATTCCCAGGGTATTTCTTTGTAAGAGTTAACATGAAGACCGGATACCGGAAAGTGACATATGCTCATGGGGTTCTGAGGGTGGTCAAGTTTGGCATGGGCCCCGCAGTCGTGGAAGAAGAAATTATTGACTCAATTAGGGAGAGAGTTCACAATGAATTTGTTCTCCCACCCCCTTCAGCTTCCTTGGAATCTGGACAAATAGTTCGTATTCACAAAGGGCCTTTTCATGGCTTTGAGGCAATTTTTGATCAAAAACTAAATGGAACGCAACGAGTCGCACTTCTTATGAAAACCGTGGCATTCCAAGCTCGTATGGTTCTTGATCGCGATTGTGTGGTGTTGTAATGAGAATTGCATTGCCTATTTTGGCCATTAAGGGAATAAAGTCTTTGTAATAAGACCAATTAATAAATCTAGCCAATAGGTTCCCCAAAAAATAAAAAAATACTCCTCGATTTATCCTTGATTTTTGCCTCTGATTTGAAAACGCGTACAAATAAATTAGGCTAAGTAGCTGCAAGGCTAATTAAAAACTTTAAGGA
>DAORAG010000532.1:0-2195 GCA_035344095.1 Cyclobacteriaceae bacterium
TGAGGTAAAATCAACCAACGGTGATGTTCACCTTGGTGGTGATGACTTCGATCAAAAAATTATCAATTGGCTTGCAGATGAGTTCAAGTCAGATGAAAACATCGACCTCCGCAAGGATCCGATGGCACTTCAGCGCCTGAAAGAAGCCGCAGAAAAGGCCAAGATCGAATTGTCAAGCTCTCAAGAGAGCGAAATCAATTTGCCTTACATCACCTCAGTGGATGGTGTGCCCAAGCACCTTGTGAAAAAATTAACAAGAGCAAAGTTTGAGCAACTGGTTGACGATCTCGTGCGCAGAACACTCGAGCCTTGTAAGAAAGCGATGGAAGATGCGGGCATGAGCACATCCGAAATTGATGAAGTAATTCTGGTAGGGGGATCAACACGTATCCCTCGTATTCAGGAAGAAGTGGAGAAATTCTTTGGAAAGAAGCCTTCCAAGGGTGTTAACCCTGATGAAGTAGTTGCTATTGGAGCCGCAATTCAAGGAGGGGTGTTGACTGGAGAAGTTAAAGACGTCCTTTTGCTTGATGTAACTCCACTTTCATTGGGAATTGAAACTTTGGGTGGTGTGATGACGAAGTTGATTGAATCCAACACGACTATCCCATCTAAAAAGTCTGAAACATTCTCGACTGCAGCTGATAATCAGCCATCAGTAGAAATACATGTGCTACAGGGCGAGCGCCCGATGGCAAAAGATAACCGCACGATCGGAAGATTCCACCTCGATGGGATTCCGCCCGCTCCACGTGGCGTACCACAGATCGAAGTAACTTTTGATATCGATGCGAATGGTATTCTCCACGTATCTGCAAAAGATAAGGGAACAGGTAAGGAGCAGAAGATCAGAATTGAGGCTTCATCCGGATTGACTGAAGAGGAAATCAAGAAGATGAAAGATGAGGCACAAGCCAATGCCGATAATGACAAGAAAGAAAAAGAGCGCATTGAAAAGATCAACCAGGCCGACTCACTGATATTCCAAACTGAGAAGCAGTTGAAGGAATTTGGCGATAAGCTTTCTGACGGAAATAAGAGTGCCATCAACAATGCACTTGAGAAACTGAAAGAAGCACACAAGTCGCAAGACATCGCGGCTATAGACAGCGCCATGTCGGCCATGAACAACGCATGGCAAGCAGCCTCTCAAGAGATGTATGCTGCAGGTGCGGCTGGTGGAGCTCAGCCCGGGGCTGACGCAGGAGCCGGAGCCGGACCACAGGCTGGCGGATCTTCAGAAAATGTGTCAGATGTGGAATACGAAGAGGTAAACGACAAGGACAAAAAGTAATTCCGGTCCTTCAAAAATAAACCTTGCAAAACCCCCGAAATCGGGGGTTTTGTCGTTTTATGGCTGTATTCTTCCATTTATCGACAACAGCCAAACTACAGGTTACTTTCGCAGTTATTGGTCTATAGATAATTGATGAAAAGGCTAAAAAATATGCGCAACTGGATATTTTTTGTAGTTGTTGGATTATTGGTCGGCTGCGATGCCGAGGGCTTAAAAGGCACACTAAAAATTGCCATCACAGACGCACCTGTCGATGCTCAAAACGTGCGTGATGTAAACATCGTCATCACAAATATTGAAGGGATGCAAGATGGCACCTGGAAGTCGTTCAGAAACTTTGAACAGCCGATTGGCGTCAATCTCCTGGATTACATCGGTGACAGGTCGGTGTTGTTGATTGATCAATTCAGCAACCCGGGAGAATATTCTTCAATCCGCATCAAACTGAACATGGCGAGCCGAAACAGTAGCCTTATTGTCAACCCGCAATCAAACATCGTATTCAATGATGGTTCTTCAACCCCTCTATACATGCCTGATGGCATGGCAAATGAAATCATACTCGATTATAAGTTGGGTATATCCTCAAGAGGTATCACTAACCTTACATTGGACTTTGACGCGCGCAAGTCAATCCGAAAAAATGAAAGTGGTGAGTTTATTCTGTCTCCAGTAATTCGAATTGTCGACACGAACAATGCCGGACATATCCGCATTTCAACAACAAAGAAAACGCTTCCAACTCAGGTTGCCGTACATGCTTACAAACAAGGAAACTTCAATCCATCTGAGACAGTCAGTCAGGATGGGATTTCACTTCGCAACGCAATCACTTCAAACGCCATCAAATCCGAAAAAACCACATTAGGGTTTCTTGAAGCCGGAACTTATGATTTGA